>NZ_JBFSTC010000005.1:0-12266 GCF_041466605.1 Vibrio sp. 10N.247.310.17
GAGACACAATTACTCTTTATCGCCCAAACTGGTTAAATTTTAACAGTGACAACTATCCTGCCAGAGGGGGGTACGTTCATACTCGAATAGTTTTCCAGTCACTTTTAGTAAATCAAAAGGTTGCTGGCTTGAAACAAAACAAGGTGATCGTTACGTCGATTTTCTTGCTGGAGCAGGATCTCTCAATTACGGTCACAACAATCCAATACTTAAGCAAGCCTTGCTTGATTACATTGAAATGGACGGGATTACGCACGGCTTAGATATGCATTCAGAAGCCAAAGCTGAATTCTTAGAAGCGCTTACTCGCTTAATTCTAGAACCAAGAGATCTCAATTATAAAGTTCAATTTACAGGCCCAACAGGAACTAATGCCGTTGAAGCCGCGATTAAATTGGCTAAAAAAGTGAAAGGCCGAAGTAGCATTGTAGCGTTTACCAATGGTTTTCATGGTTGTACTGCAGGTGCACTGGCTGCTACGGGTAACCAACATCATAGACAAGGCGCGGGCTCAAACCTTAACAACGTTACGCGTTTGCCATTTGAGGGTTACGCTGGCATTGATGGATTAAAATTGTTCGAAACGATGTTAGCTGATAATTCTGCCGGTATGGATAAGCCAGCAGCCGTCTTATTGGAAACGGTTCAAGGTGAAGGTGGATTGAATGTCGCTTCAAATGAGTGGCTACAGCGTTTGAGTAAAATTTGTAAAGCTCACGATATCTTAGTCATTGTCGATGATATCCAAGCGGGTTGTGGTCGAACGGGTACGTTCTTTAGCTTTGAACCATCAGGTATCAAGCCAGATATAGTCACGCTGTCTAAGTCGATAAGTGGTTATGGCTTGCCGATGGCCGTCGTTTTATTAAAGCCTGAATTAGACAAATGGCAGCCGGGAGAACACAACGGCACCTTCCGTGGTAATAACCATGCGTTCGTTACCGCTACGAAAGCGTTAGAAATGTATTGGTCAAATGATGATTTTGAAAATCATATTCAACGTAGCTCAAGCATGGTTGATGATGTCATTCAACGCAATATCAAGCGTTTCCCAGAGCTATTCGTTCAACGCAAGGGACGTGGAATGATGATTGGCATTGAATGTAAAGATGGAAACACGGCTGACGAAATTGCCAAAACGTGTTTTGAAAACGGTATGGTCATTGAAACAGCTGGCCCTAACGATGAAATAGTGAAGTTCTTTTGCCCACTGACGATATCTGAATCGGAACTGATGCAAGGTTTAACCATCTTCGAAGATTCAGTAGAAATTGTAGCAACTAAGTATTTCAAGAAAGTATCGTAATAGGGACAGTAAAATGATTGTTAGAACACTTGATGAATGTCGTAATAGCGAAAGACGTATTGTTTCGGATAATTGGGAAAGTACTCGCATGTTGTTGAAAGATGACAACATGGGTTTTTCATTTCATATCACGACAATTTATGAAGCGACGGAAACACATATTCATTACCAAAACCATTTAGAATCAGTATATTGCATGAGTGGTGAAGGCGAAATTGAAGTGGTTGGTGGTGAGACTTATCCCATCAAACCTGGGACGCTTTATATCCTTGATAAGCACGATGAACACTATTTACGTGCGTATAAAAACAAAGAAATGGTTATGGCGTGTGTATTCAATCCGCCAATTACTGGCGCTGAAGTTCACGATGAAAACGGCGTTTATCCTCTGGTTGATTAACCGACTTTTTCTGGGGTGAAATCTCACCCCAATTTCCATTTATCTAGTCTTTATTGCTTATCTATAACTAAGGTCTTTTATGACATTTACCGTAGAAAAAATCGGCGGTACATCCATGACAGCATTTGATGCTATGCTCGACAATATTATTCTCCGCCCGAAAAATCCGTACAATCGAATTTTTGTTGTGTCAGCTTATAGCGGGATGACAGATGCACTTTTGGAGTGCAAAAAAACAGGCAAGCCAGGTGTTTATCAATTGATCGCAATGCGTGATGATTCTTGGGAAGAAGCGTTATCTTACATTGAAAGCCGTATGTTGTTGATCAACGAGCATATTTTTGCAGATCCTATGAATCGTGCGCGTGCTGATAAGTTCATCCGGTCGCGTATTTCAGAAGCGAAGAACTGTATTACAAATATCCTTGAAACGTGTCAATACGGTCAGTTTTCATTGAGGCATTACTTGCCTCAGATCCGCGAGTTTCTCTCTTCAATTGGCGAGTCACATAGTGCGTACAATACGGCTCTTAAATTGAAAAATATTGGTATTAATTCAACCTTTGTTGACCTTTCTGGTTGGGATAACAAGACTCCTCAGAGTTTGGACGATACTATCAGAGACGCTTTTTCAGACATAAATGTGGCTGAAGAGCTACCTATAGTGACGGGTTATGCCTATTGCAAACAAGGTTTGATGCATACTTATGACCGTGGTTACAGTGAGATGACGTTTAGCCGTGTCGCGACTATGACTAAGGCATCACTGGCTATTATTCATAAGGAGTATCACTTTAGTTCGGCCGATCCAAAAGTGGTTGGGGTTAGCTCAGTTAAACCAATTGGAGCGACTAATTATGATGTTGCCGATCAGTTAGCAAACCTTGGTATGGAAGCTATTCATTCTAATGCCGCAGCAGGGTTGCGCGAGAGTGGAATCGAACTACAAATAAAGAACACTTTTGAGCCAGAGCATGAAGGTACACTGATTTCTTCAGATTACCGCCCAGACACCAATCAGATAGAGATTATTGCCGGAAAACAGAAAGTATATGCGTTGCATGTATTTGATCAGGGGATGGTCGGTAAGGCTGATAACGTCAGTTATGAACTAATGGAAATTATCGCGGATGCGAGAGTTAATCTTATCGGAAAAGAGATGAATGCTAACTCTATTACGTATTATCTAGGCGGCAGTTCAGAAAGTTTAAATAAGGTGTTTTATAAGGCAGAGAAGCGATATCCGAAAGCATCTATTTCGGGACGTATGGTCGCTATCATTTCGGCGATCGGCTCTCAAATTGACACCAATAAAACGCTAGCGAATGGCGTATTGGCTTTGATGAGCAATAGTGTTACGCCCATTGCGTTACATTCGTCGATGAGAAACGTGAATGTACAATTTGTTGTGAGCGACGATAAGTATCAAGAGGCCATTTGTGCATTACATGAAGAGTTTTTTGAACAAAAGCAAAAGGTCACATCATCAGTGAATGCTGCTTAAATAAAGAGCGGTGAGCCCATCCCATCGACTAACTGAACGTTTGATCTGTAGGGTTGAGACTGCAAAAAATTCTGTGTAAAGGCCATTTTTATGATGGCCTTTTTCGTACCTGCTCGATGACATATTGTGATTTCAGTCCTTATTTTGTAAAACAAGGTTATGAACTTTAAGGTGCGGCATTTAATGTCGGTGTTGTTGTTATTTCACGCGAATAATTCAGGAGCAAGGTATGAGTACTCATCAAATAAAAAATGTGGTATTTGACGTCGGCAATGTGATTGTACGTTGGTCACCGCTAGAAATTACTCGCCTGACTTTCGGGGAACTTGATGATCTGGAAACCCAAGCGCGTTCAATTTTCCAAAGTTCGATTTGGTTGGATTTGAACAAAGGATTCTTGACCGAAAGTGAGGCCAAGCTTCGTTATCAACAAGAACTCGACTTATCCCCGTTAGAGTGCGATCGCCTGTTCTATTACGTTAAGCAAACGCAGATCTTACTGCACGGTTCAGTTGAACTCATCGAGCGTGTAAAGCGATCTGGGTATGGTGTGTACGCGCTTACCGACAACGTAGTCGAGATTGTTGAATACCTAAAATCAACCTACCAATTTTGGCCGTTGTTTGATGGCGCGGCGGTATCCGCTGAATTGGGCATGCTCAAGCCTCAACCTGAAATTTATCATGCTCTACTGTCACAACATGGTCTTGATGCTTCAGATACGGTGTTCATTGATGATATGCCTTGCAACGTAGAGGGGGCGAAAGCTGTAGGTATTACCGGTATCCAGTTTAGTGATGTGTCTCAGTGTGAAAGAGAATTGCTTGCACTGGGTATTGATTTGAATCGTTAACGGATTTGATGATTTCGGGTTAACGATTTAACTCTTCTTTCTAAGGGTTTAACAAGATGAAAAAATACTCAGTAAGATCAATGATCACTTTTTTGGTTCTCGCTTTATCTGGATTGGTTCTTATTGTGGCAGCAATGCTGCAGATGCAAGGTGAAGAACGCTGTCATAATTGCTATGAATCAGATAAAGGGCAGTTTAAGTATGTCCTTTACGATGGAACCTCACCTTCGATAATTCCAAGTATTCACAACGAGCTATTGCTCAAACAGGCTCCTTTGATGAAAAGCTTCGGCCTTGATTCAATACCGGTCGTAACGGTGAGAGTATGGCGAAACCAAAAAGCCTATTTGGATGAGCAGGAGCGGAGCATAGGGTATCGATATGCTTTCTCTACGGGGTATATTGACCCTAAAAGCAATGAAATTAGGCTGCTCTATTTTGGTGGTGAGATCCATAAAACCGCACTGCATGAGTTCGTACATTTACTGACTCTGCAAGTGAATCCGAACTTTGCGAATAATCCGCGTTGGTTGTGGGAAGCTATCGCTATCTACAAATCTGAAGATTATTGGTTTCACGTCAATAACAGGACTGCCATCAGTCGCCGTTTCGATGGGCTAGTTCAGGATTTATACCATATGCCAAACAGTAGCTCAGCTGTTTATGAGCTTGGCTATACGGTCGGTGAGTTTATTGAACGTTCATGGGGGGAGGAGGCGTTTGTTTATCTCATTAAAAGCAATGGTGATCCATCACAACTTACAGAGCAACCAATAGAATCGCTGTTTTCTGATTGGGAAAAGTTCGTCAAAACCACGTACTTGAGTAGCCCGAAAAGTGAGTATGAAAAGGCCATGGAACGAAATCCATTCGATAGAAGAGACACGTCTAACTAATCAAAAAAAGAGGTGATGTTTCATGTGAACATCGCCTCTTTTTGTATTCGTTGTTCTAAGTAGCTTTATTCTACTGATACGTTTTATTCTTCTACTTAGCTTTATTGTTCAGTATTTAAATATCGAATCAGTTTTGCCGGCGTGCCACCGTATAGGCAGTCTGGCGGTACATCGCTGTTGACCACAGAGTTCGCAGCAATCACTGAACGAGCCCCAATTGTCACGCCTTGGTTGATGACTGAGTTTCCGCCAACCCACACATCATCTTCGATTGTTATTGGTAAACAGAAGGTTTCCCATTTACGGCGGCTACGATAATCAAGGGAGTGTGATGGCGTATAGAATTGGGCACTTGGTCCAATTAAAACATTGTTGCCAATTTTGATTCTCGCACCATCTAGCATTACTGCGTTCATGTTAATGAAGGTGTCGTTGCCAATCTCAATGGTTTTGCCAAACTCACAGTGAAAAGGGGGCTGGATTAAGCTGCTACTACCAACCTTACCAAATAGCTGCTCTTGCAATGTGTGTTGCTGGTCTGGATCTTGGTAGTTGTTGAAAGCCATTAGCGACTTTCTGGCATTGGAACGCATGGTATCAATTTCTTGGTCTGCACCATCATATACTTGCCCAGATAGCATCTTTTCTAGTTCAGTTTTAACGTTTGTATTACTCATGCTTGCCCACTTTCCGAGAGTCTCGGTTTAATACCAATCGTAGTAAATAACTGGTCATCCTAGCTGGTTAAAACGCTCAATAACTGTGTTAGAAATTTTGATTGTAGAATGACTACTTATCGAAAATTTCTGCCTTGTTCTTAAGCCTTTTTCCTGCGCTATTTATGATCACTTACTTACTGTGATTGGTATAAATGACGAATACTGCAAGATTAGCGATTTTCAGGCATAAAAAAAGAGAAAAGCGTCAGCCTTTCTCTTCCTATTTTGTGCTTTTAAGCACTAATGCTAAGTGAGCCTAGCTATTCAGCCATAGGCGCGCTTTGACAAGTTAGATTTGCTCAACGAAACCCATTAGGTGCTGTTTCACTTCGTCTGAAGCAAAAGCGCTCTCTACAGAGAACTTGTAGATCTCTACGTAGTCTTCTTTTGTTAGGCCGAATGTTTCACACACACGCTTCACTTCGTTGGTCATGGTTGTGTTCGACACAGTACGGTTGTCTGTGTTGATCGTAACAACGATGCCGTCTTTCTTGAATTCAGCAATTGGGTGGTCGCTGAATTGGTGAATACATTTAGTTTGAACGTTACTTGTTGGGCAAGTTTCAAGCGCAACTTGCTTCTCTTTAACGATGTTGTATGCGTCTTCGTTACCTTGGATGTGAACACCGTGGCCGATGCGTTCAGCGTCAAGCATTGTCACTGCATCGTAAACGTTTTGACCATGCCATTGCTCACCAGCGTGCACGGTAATGCGGTAGCCTTTTTCAAGAGCGTATTGTGTGTATTCAGGGAATTCAGCACAGAAGCCTGGCTTTTCGCCGCCTGCGATATCAAACGCCACAACACCTTTACCTAGGTAGGGTTGGCCTGCGTCGATTACGTCTTTGATAGAATCTTTAGGGAACATACGAAGCACAGACATGATGTAGTTGCCTTTGATGTCGTATTTCTCTTCAGCGCGCTTCATGCCTTTTACTGCACTTGCAATGATCGTATCAAGAGACAGACCTTTGTTCACATGTAGGATTGGCGCAAAGCGAACTTCTAGGTACTTAACGTTTTCTAGTGCAGCGTCTTCGTATAGCTCGAAAGAGATACGTTCAATCGCTTCTTCAGTCTGCATTACTTGCAGTGGCAGGCTGAAACAAGCCAGATACTCATCTAGGTTTTTGCAATCTTCTGGCACAGTTAGAGATTGAACAACCGCGTCGCGATCTTCAGGTAGTTCGATATTGTACTGTTTTGCTAGGTCAATAATCGTATCTGGGCGAACACTTCCGTCTAGGTGGCAGTGTAAATCAATCTTTGGTAGTGCTAGAAAATCCATGAGTATTCCTTAATTCTATTATTCTTTGAGTGTTTTAACTCACATGCGCTAAATTTACCAAGACAATGATATGATTTAAAGTGACAATTAATCATCATTAACCTGAATTTAGGGAATATCATGGTAGATGTTAAAAGCTTACTTAAATGCGATATGAATTTGCTGCTTTGCTTGCACGTTCTGATTGAAGAACGAAGTGTGAGTAAAACGGCAGATCGACTCTTTTTGAGCCAGTCTGCGGTAAGTAAACAGCTCACTAAACTCAGAGCTTTGTTTGATGATCCGCTGTTTGAGCGTGAATCAAAGGGTCTATTCCCAACACCCAAAGCACTCGCGTTAGCGCCTAAGATCCACCAAATTCTACTGCAGATCGAAAAGCTGACTGTTCCCGAAGTTTTCGACCCTAAAGACAGTGAGCGTACCTTTACTATAGACCTTGTCGAAACCGCGTACACGGCGATTTACCCGCATTTTATGCCGACAGCACTTGCCGATGCGCCGCACATCACCATCAACAGTTCAACGTGGAGCAGCGACAGCTTCAAGCGCTTACTGAAACGTGAGGTGGATTTTGGTATCGGCATCTTTGAGCTAGATGAGCGCGCTTCTACCCATGTCCAGTGTATCCCTGACGAGTTGGATTACGTGGAACTGTGCTTGGATTACTCGGTGTGTTTGATGCGCAATGACCACCCAGCCTTGCAAGAAGAGTGGAACCTCGACACCTTCTTGAAGTATCGACACATACAGTTGGTAACGGGTGGTGCGGGTGATTGGTTATTGATGGAAGTGCTTAACTCAAAGCAGCTTGAAATCAACAAAGCCGCTAATGTTTCAGACATCACCAGTGCCATTAAACTGTGTAAGCAGAGTGATTTACTTATGTGTTACCCATACAACTCGGTTCGCGATTACATTGATAGCGGAGAGTTGGTGATGAAGCCTGTCCCGGTTGATTTGGTGCCGGGAGGCTTGTTCCTGTTGTGGCATAAATACTTCGATTCAGAACCTAGCCACAAATGGTTGCGCGATCTGATCATTGAGCAGACTCGATAATTGAGATGTATAATCTATTCAAGCTTTTGAAAGATAAGACAAACGTAGTTGTTTGATAAAAAATCCAGTTTTATTTCGTCTTTTGGAATTAAGCTTCGTCTTATTCTGGGTGCTATTTTTATTTGGAAGATGAGAGATGACAATTCCACGGTTACCACAACAAATTATTGAAGATGCGTGTGAGTGGGCGATCATGCACGGTGTTGCGTTTCGCCAGTCAGATAATACCGCTAGGCATTGTCCTTTCAGCATTGCTCCTATGACTATGGAGCGTGAGGTGTATGAACACTTGTTGAAGGTAACACCGCTGATCACCAAGTTAATCAGCAATGTTTCCGAAGATCATGATTTCTTGCAGTCATCACTGAGTGATATGGCCAAAGCTGATCCGTTTTTTGGTCGCTTGATGGAACTGCATCAACAAGCGCATGGCGAGGTGTCTCATCGTCTTTATCCTGCTCGCCAACCGTTGTTATTAATGCGTACTGACTTTATGGATGATCGCCAACATGGCGCGAAAGTGATCGAGTTTAATGGCATTGCTGCAGGTATGGCTCCGTTTGGGCAAAAGGCCACAGAGTTCCATGATTACATGCAAAATCAATGGCCTGAGACTTATCAGAGCTGGCTTGAAGATAAATCTGCAACTCCTGCTGAAAACCAAGGCTTAACGCAGTTGGCTTATGGTATTGCGACTTCAGCAAGAAAAGTGCGAGCTGACTTTAATGATTCAGATAAGCCAACATTCTTGATGGTAGTACAAAAGAATGAAGACAATGTTTACGACCAACACCTACTCGAAATTGAACTGCAAAAGCAGGGTGTACGTACGGTTCGTCGCACTTTTGAACAACTGAGCTGTCAGCTTTCATCGGGTGATGACCAACGTTTGTTATTGCAAGATGTCGGCGCTGTCGATGTGGTCTACCTAAGAGCGGGCTATCAGTATTCAGACTACTGGGCACCAGAACTCAACGAATCGGTTTGTTGTCATACACTAAGCCAAACGCGCGTGTTTATGGAACAACACCATGTCGCAATGAACGCGACCATCAGCCAACAATTAGCGACCAGCAAAACCATGCAAATGCTGCTGACCATGATGCCAGCATCTGAATACGCACGTTGGGGTTTAACGCTAGAAGAAGCCGAACTGGTCAAGAGTGTTTTAGCCGATATGAAGCCTATCACCAGTGAATCGATTGAATGGTTTAACACACAAGCTGATAAGCAAGAGTGGGTGTTGAAAAACCAAGGTGAGGGCGGTGGCCATTGTGTCTTTGGTGACGACATTAGCGAGCAACTGAGTCAACTTAAACCAGAAGAGTACGATGCATGGGCATTGATGCAGCGCTTGTATCCACACGAACGTGACGTACCAACCATTGCAGTGCGTGACACTCAACAAACGCTAGTGACAGATTTAGTCAGCGAAGTCGGCCTATTCACCGCTTACTACCAAGGTAAGCCAGTGACCGAACTGGAAGGTTACGCGGGTTACTTGATCCGCAGTAAACCAGCCAGCGAAAACGAAGGCGGGATCCACAGCGGCAAAGGCATTCTAGATTCGTTGGTGTTGATTGAGCCCTAATCTTATTAAGCATTAAGTAAGTTGTTTTGATAACTGAAATCCCGCTCCTACTTGGTAGCGGGATTTTTCGTTTATAGGACGACAAAAAGATCTCATTGACATGGGTAGAGTGATCGTTCTACCTGTTGTTATACCTATCACTGTTACTTACTACGATTGGTATTCAGTATTAAGAGAGCATTATGTTGAGAGAGCAGATTGCAGCAAGCCTTGAAGTGGCGTTTAGCCAGCAAGGTTTTGCGGAACCGAGCGTTGCACAACTGAAAACCGCGTGCAACGTGAGCCTGAGAACCTTGTATAAACACTTCCCTTCAAAAGAAGCGATGATCGTTGGGGCGTTAGAACATCGTCACCAGCGCTACTTGAGTCTGCTGTTGGAAGATTCCCCTCGCTCGGGCTACCAAGCGATTACTCATATCTTCAACAAGCTTCAACAGTGGATGGAAGAGTACGCGCCGCACGGTTGTTTATCTATGAACGCACTGGCTGCTTTTCCTGACAACGAACTGATTAACCAAGCCGTAATCGAGCATAAGAAAGAAGTTCAGGCGTTAATGGCTAAGCAAAGCCAAAGAGAAGACCTCGCTTCAGAGCTCTTTTTACTTCATGAAGGCGTATCAAGCGCGTGGCCAGTATTGGGCGAAGAAGCAGTGGCATCTGCACAGAATATGGTGACAAAATTACTCAAGGAAACAGTATGAATTTTGAAGTGCCAAAAACAATGAAAGGCGTAGAGATGTTAGGGCACGGCGGTGCAGAAATGCTTGGTTACCGTGAAGATATCGCTGTTCCTCAAATTGAACCTAATGAAGTGCTGATCAAGGTGATGGCCGCAGGCGTGAACAACACCGACATCAACACACGAATCGGTTGGTATTCTAAAAGTGATGACTCAGACGATGCCAGTTGGTCTGGCGAAGCGTTGAAATTCCCTCGCATCCAAGGAGCCGATGTGTGCGGTTTCATCGTAGCCGTTGGTAACGAAGTTTCGGCTGAACGTATTGGCGAGCGTGTTCTGATTGAGCCTTGTTTGACTGAAGTTTACGGAAGAGATCTGCCACAGCCATGGTATTTCGGTTCGGAGTGCGATGGTGGTTTTGCTGAGTACACAAAAGTGGCAGCGAAACACGCTTATGCGGTGAACAGTTCTATGTCGGATGTAGAGCTAGCGTCTTTCCCATGTTCTTACTCAACAGCAGAGAACATGCTGACTCGCGCAAATGTGGCTGAAGGTCATCGTGTGCTTATCTCCGGAGCATCGGGCGGTGTGGGTTCAGCGGCGATTCAATTGGCGAAAGCACGCGGTGCTTACGTGATTGCAATTACTAGCCCAAGCAAGAACCAACAGTTACTTGAATTGGGTGCTGATGAAGTGATTGCTCGTGATGCTGATTTGGTGGAAGCATTAGGTGTAAATAGTGTGCATGTGGTTATCGATTTGGTTGCCGGTGACAAGTGGCCAGAGTTTCTTGAAGTCCTAAAATCGCATGGTCGTTATGCCGTCTCTGGTGCGATTGGTGGTGCGATGGTCGAGCTTGATGTACGTACTTTATATTTGAAAGATTTGAGCTTCTTCGGTTGTACAGTGTTGGAGCCTCAAATATTCCAAAACTTGGTTAACCGAATTGAGAAACAGCAGATTGGCGCAATTGTCGCGGAGTCATTCCCATTGGCTGACATCCATACTGCACAAGACGAGTTCTTGAAGAAAAAACACGTCGGCAAGATAGTGTTGGAAGTGGCTCAGAGATAAAGTAACGGTACGCGACACTAGACTCGATCCATTATGTAAAAGTCGGTAAGGTTAGCAAACTTGTCTAGCCATAAATTACAAATGGTTGATCCATAATTGGTCGAGATCGCACCAACCGAAACCATTGACTTGCGCGCTGTGTATCTTTTCAGAAATTTCCAAATTGAACACCTCTTGCTTTAGCTCAATCACAACTCCAGAGTCATTCAACCAATGCTTCAGTTCCAACAGTGCATTCATCGCTAACTCAAAGTTGGGCTGGTTTCTTATCGAGGCTAAGCCTTGTTCGATTGTCTCTAGCATCTCAGCAGGCAGCGTTAAGTCCTCAAACGGGAAGCGACTGAAGAAGCTTAACCACGAAGTGAAGGTGTCGTTCTCATCAATAATGCTACACAACACGACGTCTTTGGTTGTTAGGTAGCTAGTTAGGTAATGTCCATATTCCACGTTGGTTTTTCTGTCGCCAGACACTGACAACTGCTCGAAAAGGGTTTGGCATTCAGAGGTGTCTTCAACAGTAAATTCACGAAGTGACTTAGTTAATGCTGGGTTTTGAATCTTGAAAAACGTCGAGCAAGAATCCGGTTGAGAAGAATGGTCATCGCCACGCACGGTGGTCGTCTTTTCGGGCAGTTTCACGCACACCTGATTTTGAGCGCAGGCTTTACCCTGTGCCCATTCTGGATAGACCCACAACTCGACTCGATTAAGAATCGGCGTGCTGTGTGAATACGCGCTATTGCGGCTCAATCTCAACATATTGCTTGAGAAGATGTCTAACGAGAACGCGCCAGAACCAATCAGCCTATCAGTCGGTGATGAGTGATCAAAAATGGAGGCTTCAGCTTTGGCAAGTAGGCGTGGTAAGTGCCAATCAGGTTGATTCAATTTCACGACAAC
>NZ_JBFSTC010000005.1:12365-106034 GCF_041466605.1 Vibrio sp. 10N.247.310.17
AGGCAGAGACCTCATCAATATGCTGATAACAGCGACGCCATATTTTGCTTTGGCAAGTAGGCGTGGTAAGTGCCAATCAGGTTGATTCAATTTCACGACAACCACATTACCTGCCGAGGCAGAGACCTCATCAATATGCTGATAACAGCGACGCCATATTTTGCTTTGGCAGAGTGAGTTAAGGTTGCGCGCTATGTCTTGAGGTTCGAGTGTTCGACCGTTATGAAAGCGAACGCCATTGCGTATTTGAAAGTGCCACTGTGTCGCATCTTCATTAGGCTGCCAATGATAAGCCAGATCGCCGCTGAGTTTACCGTGCTTAACAGAGGTTAGGCGTTGGCAAATTTGCATCACTAAGAAACGTTCGGTGCGTCTAAGCACTCTTTGAGGGTGAAGAGCCTCGAGCTCTCGGTGAAAGGGGGTGTACGCGATATTCTGCGCCGACGAATTGGTATTGCTTAGAAAGGCTTGCAACTCAGCGCCAGCATTGCGGCCATTGAAGCTCAAGGTGCTAAACACCTGTTCTATGTTACCTGCGTCAGCTTGGGTTTGTGTGTATTGGTAACACGCCTCAATGGGCTCAACCAGACACGTGAGTTGTGCTTTCTTGCTTCGGCCTGAGCTGGCTTGCCACTCAATCCAACCTTGTGCTGTCATCGCTTTTATTAAGGTCTGAACATGACGTTCACTCACATGCAGCAGTGTAGCCAGTTGGTTGACCTGACAATGCGATACTCCAGGCCCAAAAGCCTGAAATATCTTTTCATACAGTTCAAGCTTGCGCTTAAGGTTGCCCAATTTGCTTTTCCTAACGACGAGGTTGAGTTAAATGTGGATAGCCAGAGTCAATGAGTGCTTTTTCCATCGTATCGAGAACTCGAGAGGTTATCTCTGAGCTTAGGATATTCGACTCAGTTTTGCCTTGAAGCACCAAATCTGAAAAATGGTCGATTTCAAATTCGAACCCATTGCCCGTCACTCGTTTGTTGATGGTCGACTTCTGCCCTTGATGTTCAATCTCAATAAAGGCCGGATTCCACCATTTTTCGTGAATGGTGATCTTGGTATCTGGCCCACTCAAATGTGCTGACCGGGGAAGATTTTGCACGGTTGATGCCGATATCTTACCGTTCATATCACCAGAGAATGTAAAGCACGCATCGGTATCGACATTCGCGCCCTCATACAGACACGACATCTCTACCTGAGGTTCTGAAGGGGTCACCCCCAGTGTTCTGCACAGATCGTAAAAGAACCAAAGCCCATAGACCCCAACATCAAGCGTTGCTCCGCCTGACAAATCCGGATTGAAGATAAATAAGCCCGGCTCATAGTCATGATGGTTACCAAAGCTGGCTTCGATTGAATCTATCTGAATGTTGTTATAGACCAAGAATGATTGAAGCTCACGATACGCGGGAAACACCACGGTTTTCATCGCTTCTAGCAACATCACACCATTTTGATTTGCGAGAGCTTTCATCTCCAGCCAATCATCAAGATTGGTGAAAGCGGGCTTCTCGACCAATACGTGTTTTTTATGGCTTAGAAACAGTTCAGCTAAAGGCTTGTGATAAGGATGAACCGTAGCGATGTAAACCGCTTCAACACTAGGGTCATTCGCCATGGCTTCATAAGACCCATAAGCCTTGTCGCAACCAAACTTATTGGCGAACGTCGCTGCGCGTGAGTGATCTCTTGCGGCAACGGCATACAATTCACCATGCAGACAGTGCTCGATTACAGCTGTTGCGAATCGATTGGCGATATTGCCTAGCCCAGCGATACCCCATTTAATTTTACGTTGCGTGTCGCTCATCAGTTGCTCCAAATCGTTGTTTTGTATCAGTGTACTCAGAGACGCCACATACAAATAGAGAACAGATTTCTCAACCTGTTCTCTATTTATTTTATTCTAGTTGAAGATCTGGATCAGCTCTGTGTGTGGCGTTTCCAATCGGCTAGGGCTTGAATGTGTTTTGGTCCAATACCGCAGCAACCACCGATAATATTCGCTCCCAGCGCGTGCCAGCGTTTTGCGTAAACTAAATAACCTTGGCCATCCAGTTCACGTATCTCTTGAAGCATATCATTAGCTTCATGTTCGCTGCTGATAGGTGCAAAGTTATTGGCGTAGACACCAATTTCTAAATCACTACCTAGCTCACCAATCACTTTCTTAGCATCGATAATGGCTTGATCCATCACTTCAGGCACTGAGCAGTTAAACATTATGCCTGTCGCGTTTGATTGGCAGGCAAGTTTGATCGCGGATGTTACGCTTTCGCCAGAACGAATATTGGCACAATCGCCCTTGGTGTCTTCCAAACTGAATGCGTAGTAACAAGGTTTATCTGACTGCTTAAGAATCGCATGAATGGATTCGAATTCTTGCAGGCTACAGATGGTTTCTGCTATCCAAAGGTTGATGTTTTGGTCTTGCGCATCGTAAAGGGTTTGAATGATTGGCGCTGCCTCTTCTACCTTAAACAAATCTGGTCGGTAGCTGCCAAATGGCGGTGGAATCGCGCCCGCCACTTTCACGGTGTGAGGAGCATTGTCAGCAACTGCTTTAGCCAGTTCGCCAGATAGTGCTGCGAGTTCAAAGCCTCGTTGTTCAAAGAGCTCTTCACCCAAGTGAAAAGGTACACACGCGTAGCTATTGGTGATCAGGATTTCAGCACCTGCATCGACAAAATTTTGATGCGCTTGGCTAACAAATTCGGGTGCTTCAATCAGCGCTTGAGCACTCCAAAGCGGTTGAGAAAATGGCGCGCCAATTTCTTTGAGTTCTCGGCCCATGCCGCCATCAAGTATGGTTAGTGTTTTCATATTCAATACTATCTAAACAATTGCTGAAGTTCTGCCGCCACCATATCAGACAACCTTGTCAGACAGAAGCCATCAAGCCCCTGAGTTATCGAGAAAAGGTGTCGGACTGTTTTGGAGATAGCCACGGCATAATTTAGATTACCCTTTCCCAATAATGTGTACCACCACACGCATCAATATCTATACGCATGAGTGGCATATTTGCTATTGTAGTCAGCAGTTTAGAGCGAGTTACCGACTTATGAAGTAAGACTTTACCATTTTGGTCTACGGCATGAAGACTAAAGTGGTTTTTAGCTAGGTCGATACTGCAGAAATAAGAATAATCAGACATGGTGCCTCCGATGCATTTAAGTACCACATAAGTGTGGCAGATCCTCGGGAGGGGGAATCCATGCTATTCGTTATGCAATAGAGGTAAAAATTGAGCATATATAGACTTTATAAGTTTCGAGAAGTGGATACAAATAGCTTGTCCTCTTTAGCAAATGGGGAGCTATGGTTTTCATCGAAAGAGGATTTTAACGATCCTTTTGAGGGAACACTAATTCTAGACGAATCCTTAGATGAATCTGATTATGAACTGTGGCGAGCTAACGTAAATTGGACGATGAAAATCGACCCAAAAGACAATAAGTTTGTCGAGTTGTGTGAGGTACTAGGATTAGACCCAAATATGACAGATGAGAAACTACTGATATTGCAAGGTTTGCGGTTTGATTTAGGGATTTTGACTAAAGTTGTCCATGAATCAAAGTTTCTTTGTCTTTCTCAAAGAGATCAAAGCACAGACCCAATATATGAAAATTTAATGTGGTCTCATTATGCACAAGGGCTTCGTGGGTTCTGTTTGGTTTTTAATAATGATGGGTTACAAAAAGATATCAACGAGGCTTCAAACCAACGAATGAGAGGCATTAGGATTATTTATCAAGATCAGCCGAATAAACTTAGTGTGTCTGAATATTTACGTTCTGATATGTGGATTAATGAGAATAAACAAAATTACATACAAACGGTGACAGAAACAATTGCAACAAAGTCTAGTGCATGGAAATACGAGAATGAAATGCGCATTATGACGCTGGATTCTAGCGTTAATTCATATGGTTACTCACCGGAAACGTTAGAGGAAATCGTATTAGGTGACAAAATGTCTAAGCGGCACAGGGAGTTAGTGTTGTCTATTGCTAAGTCTAAGTATCCAAATGCAAAAATAAAGACGGCTCGGCTCATTCCGAATACTTTCAACATTGAAATTGTTGATAATGTTGCATAACAAACGACTATGCCGCCAATAACTAACTTTTGGCGCTGTTTTCATCTCACATAGTCCCATATGTCATCAACCATTGCAGAACGTTAAATGGTAGGTCACCACAATCTGTAGAGGAAAAGTGCATTGAAGTTAACGAATAAACTCGTACGTTACCCGCACATTGATGTTGATCGTGCGTTTGAAAAAGAAGATGAGTTATTGCAGCAAATACAGGCGGGTGAGATTGTGCAAGCCTTAATGCTTTGGCAAGCAAAAACGCCGACACTCGTTTTGCCTGCGGGTAAAAAGTGGCCTGTGACACTAGAGTCTAGAAAGCAACTTACGGCACAAGGCTGGCAGCTCACCTCACGAAAAACAGGTGGCGCTCCCGTTCCTCAACTACCGGGGATCATTAACCTATCGCACATTTATCATTGGCCTCGTGATGAAGCCTACAACATCCAAAAAGCGTATCGACATTTATGCGATGTATTAACCCTGTTTTTTAAGGAACTGGGCATCGATGTGGATGTACACGCAACCCCCGGTTCTTATTGTGACGGTGACTACAACCTCAATATCAATAAACAAAAAATAGTGGGTACTGCGCAGCGCGTATTGCTTAAAAAAGGGGGCGGCCAAATTGTACTTTCGCAAGCTTGTATCTTGTTAGATGCCGACTTAGAGAACATCGTTGCGCCAGTGCATTTTTATAATCAAGTTTGCGGGAATCCAACCGTAGTGGATGCGCAGGTTCATACTCCCTTGTCCGCGCATTTGACGAGCCTTCCCAACGTAGACTCACTCTTTCAGCGGTTAAGCCAAGCTTTCATCAAGTATGCGTAATGCCTTCCTTTCGCTAACACCTGTTAACTTGTCGGGTGGATGAACCATTTCAATTCTATCTAAACAATTGCTGGAGTTCTGTCGTAACCACATCTGACAACTTTGGGTTGTGGAGTGCTCCTAAATACGGAGCTCTCATTGTATCTGACTAGTGAGCGTGGCATTGGCTAGAGCAGTTCTGTAAGTAACTGGTCGAGAGTCGTCATCAGTTTCTGATTTTTCCCCGTATTTAATGCATCAGCATGAGGGGCTTTAAATAGCCCCGAATCATTATCAAAATACTTCCCTGAAGCGTTAGAAAACTCTTCCGATAGTGCGGCTCGGCATAAGATATCAGCGCCAATCCCTAAGTCATTACCTTCCAAACCATACGCATCTTTAACCAATTTACTGCCAAGAAATGAGGCCGGATTAACGGGAATGATTAGAGGCCCTTGATCTCTTAACTGGTGCGCAAGATGGATTGACCACATCGTTAACGCCAACTTACTTTGTGCGTAGATGGGGCCATCTAAAGCGTCAGGATTTGGGCTGACAAGTGCCTCGAGATCGACCGATGACTGAGCGGCTGAAGATAGATTGACGATGCGACCGTTGGCATCAAAAAGTGGTAGCAGCTTTTGAGTCAGTAAATAAGGGGCAATGGTGTTCACAACAAAACGTACATCAAGGTTGTCTGAGGTGGTGACTTCCGAAACCTTGTATACGCCAGCATTGTTAATGAGTACATCGAGCTGTTCATGCTTCGACTTTATTTGGTTGGCGAGGGCTTTAACTTCAGAAAGAGAAGAGAGATCAGCAACATAATTTTCGATAATCGCATCCTTGGATAATCGAGAAAGGCCGGTTTCTACTTTGCTGAGTTTTGTTGGGTTACGTCCATGTATAAGGATGTGATGCCCTTGTTGGGCTAACATTTTCGCGGTCTCTAAACCGATACCATCTGTCGCACCTGTAATCATGATCTTTTTTCGCATCTTCCTTCCTTGAATAAAGAGTCCGGACAACTTTTATAACAAAGTTTGATTGCACAAAGTCTCTACTACTTCACATGCTGAGATATAGAAAGTACGGATGTGTATTACGATTGAGAAACCGTGAAACAAGGGTGTGGTTTTTCATTTTATTTTCTTGATATCGAATAAAGCTCAAATCAAAAAAGCCTCAACCAGTTTAATGGTTGAGGCTTGGTCGTATTAGCCTTGTTTCAGCCTATTTAGGCCAGTTTGACGTTGTGATTATTTTACCTTAGAGCTGCTTAGTGAGCGTGCTCGTGTGAATCTTGGTACAACTCTGCATCCACTTCTTCGCCTTTGTTTGGACGAGGAACAATCTCAAAAGAGGTATCAGCTTCAGTCAATGAAGACAGCAGTTTGTTCAACGATGTTTTGTCTCCTTTCACGCCCGCTTGGCCATCTTCCAATAATTGGTTGAGTGTCGTTTTCTTCAGTACGATGTCTGATACATCTGATTTGTTGATGACCAGTGTGGTATCGGCATCTTGCAGTTCGCTCACTTGAATGTTGTTCAGGTTGCCATTCGACATCTCTACGTAGTAGAACTCTTTCACATCAGGTAATTGGATATTCATGGTAAACGGCGTGTCTTGCGCCTTCAAAGAGTCCACTTTTACCGCTAAGTAATCCAGCAAGTTTTCGATGGTCATGTTCGCCAATACATCCGGAGAAGCCGTTTTTGGTGCGCCCGGTTGTGTGCCGATACGCAGTTCTTGAGCACCTGTTAGATAGATGTTTCTCCACCCAGCACCTTCTGATTGGTAGCCTAGCTGTTCATAAGTATCGGCCAATAAGCCGCGTGCAACTTTGTTCTCTGGTTCTGCTTGGACAACCTTGTTCAGTGCCGTTGCAACGAAGCGATATTCGCCTTCTTGGAAATCTTGCTGCGCTTTCTCAATCACTGCGTCACTGCCACCCATGTATTCAACAAACTTAACTGACTCTGGGTGAATTTGTAGTGGGTTCAGATTGGCTGGGTTCATGTCGAAGTAACCAAGGTACATGTTGTACACCGCACGAGCATTGTGAGAGTAAGTACCGTGGTAACCATTGGTGTGCCAAGACTGTTGAATGCTGTCTGGCATGACTTTGTATATCTCGTCGCCAATGTCTTGCAAAACGACACCATTGTTCGCTAGGCGAAGTGTTTGGTTATGAGTAAAACCGTAAGCGTCACGTTGTATTTTTAGGTAGTCAGATATTTCTTGTTCGCCCCAAATTGGCGATGAGTGAGAGGCAAACAATACCTCGGTATCTTCACCCCAAGTGACCAACATCTCGTTGATCTTCTTAGACCACTTCAAGCCATCACGTACTTTTGCACCACGCAATGTGTAGAGGTTGTGCATGCCTTGATACGTTAGCTCACCAGTCCAAAGTGCCTTCATGCTCGGAATGTAGGTCACCATTTCTGATGCCGCTTCAGTGCCTGATGCATCCATGAATTGCATCTCTAGGCCATCGATAACCAGCGTTTCAATTTCTTCGCTATGGTTAAGTTCGTAATCCGGCAATACGTAAGTGATGGTGCCTGTCGACAAGCCTTTCGCGAGTGCCGCATCCACGATACCGTGCTCATGACGATTCAGTGTTGCGCCATATTGATAAGCGGTACGTCGAGACATCGCATTACCCGCCAATACGTTTTCGTCGACGATTTCTTTAGTAATGTTTTTAGAACCGTACACTTTTACGTCTGGGTAAGCTTCTTTGATTGCTCGTGCACCGCCAAAGTGATCGGCATGTGAGTGTGAGTAAATCATCGCTACGACAGGTAAGTCACCACCATCAGGCACGTTGTTCTTGAAGAACTTTAATGACTTAGCCGCGGATTCTTTTGTGAGAAGAACGTCGTAAGCAATCCAACCATTGTCACTGCGGATGAAAGAAATAGACGCCAGATCAGCACCACGAACTTGATACACTTTACCTGGGACAACTTCGTACAAACCTTCAGCAGCTTGGTTTAGCACGGCTTGACGCCAAAGCGAAGGGTTTACTGAATCGGGTGCTTGATCGGCATTGTTCACGCTAGGGTCGATGAAGTTGAAGCTGTTGCGAATAATATCGCCAGTTTCTTGATCGAAGCTCGCGATCAACCCTTTGTTGTTATTGTCGAACGCGCGAGTGTCTTCGAAGTTCAGCGTTTTCGCGAATTCTTGGTTTGCTTTCGTCGTCATCTCAGTCGCGTCTTTGCCACCTTGATCGCCTATATCGCTAAAGTGTGCGTGGTCATGGTTAGCTGCAATAGCAGGAAACGCAAGAGAGATTGCTAGGAACAGTGATGCATTTTTGAAAGTGCGTGATGGAGTCATAGGTGCCTCTTCAATTCGGGATTTCGTTTCGTTGAGGAAATTATATGCCTAAGACATATAGCAAAAAATAAAGTAAGCTTTAGTTAACACATCACGATTGGCTATGTATTGAGTCGTACAATGGTTAGGGAACGAAGATAAAACCTGACCCATGATTGATTAAGAGCACATTGACAGGGAGAGTAACGGTGAGCGACATGGAAAAGTTGGATTTAAATCTACTGAGCGTGTTCTTAGAAGTGTACCGATTAAAGTCGATCACGCTTGCATCAGAATCGCTTGGTATGACTCAACCTGGAGTCAGCGGCGCTTTGAAACGGCTTCAAGCACAATTGGGTACAGACCTTTTTATTCGAGAGGGTAGAGGTATAACGCCGACCAATGCAGCGATGCAGTTGGCGTTACGTGTAGAGCCCGCATTGGACGGGATAACCAGCGCGGTCAGCACGCTAAAGCAGTTCGATAATCAGCAGCATCATGTGTTTCGAATTTTGGTCAACGAGATCGGTTTAACCAAGCTTCAGCCCCTTGTGGAAAAGGACGAGACGCTTGGTAACATCTCAATTGAATTCAATATGGTGCCAAGTAATGAAGAAGATCTGCTGCAGAGTTTGAGCATGCAGCAAGCCGATTTAGCGATCGATATTCACTATCCACAAGTGAATGGTTATATGAACCAGCAAGTGATTGAAGATGAGCTCGTGCTGATCGCCAAGAAAGGGCATCCAAGGATTGATGGATCGGTAACGGAAGCGCAGTATTATCATGAGAAACACATCACCTTCAGAATGCGTCGCTCTCACCTTTACACCGCGGATTACTTTACAAAAAATCCGATACAGCAGCGAAAAGTCAGTTCCGAATGTGATTCATTGATGACGATGTGTGTGTTGGTCTCTGGCTCCGACTGTGTTGGTAGTACATCTAGAGGTTTTGCTAATCAATTTGCGGAGCGATTCCAACTGCAAGTGCTCGAGCAGCCTTTTGAGGTCTTGCCGATGAAATAGTATATGATTTGGCATAAACGAACAGACTTAAACCCCGCACATCAATGGTTAAGAACCAAGATTCAACAATACATGACGAGCTCTCAAAGCTGTTAACGATTCAATGAAAAACGGCTTCCATTTGGAGGCCGTTTTTGTCTCTGTTACTTGAGGGTTTTAATTAGGTTTTTTGGATTCAATCAACTTATTGTGCGCGTTTCTGACGAGCGGCTTTGAGCATTTTCATTGGCGACATTCCTGTCACCAACATGGTACCGGTGATAACCAGAATTGAACCAACAATCGTATTGATGCCAATTGCTTCATCTAAGAACAAGTTACCCCAGAGAATACCAAATACCGGAATGATGAAGGTCACGGACAGGGCTGAAGGTGCGCCGAGTTCAGAGACTAGATTGAAGTAAAGTAGATACGCTAACCCAGTACATACCGCGCCTAATAAGATAACTGACGTAGTGATCGTAACGTCGGGTGTTTCTCTCATCGGAATAAAAAATACAAATGGCAAAACCAGCAACACCGCAGCCCACATGCTGCCATGAGCATTGTTGAATGCCTCAACTTTAGGGGCTTGTTTGGTATAGTTTGACGCTATTCCGTAGCTAAAGGCCGCCATCACTGCTGCAAATATAGGAAGCATAGCCTCACGGCCAATGTTCATCGCATCCCAACCGACTAACACGCCAACTCCCGTTACCCCAATCCCAAGTCCCAATAGAACTTTCGCCTCGAGTGCTGTTTTAGTCCATATCGCACCAATGATTGCCGCCCATATTGGCGCGGTAGAGTTCAAGATGGCGAGTGTCGAGGCGTTAAGTGTCTGCGCGGCATAAGCGAAAAGCAAAAAAGGAAGTGTGGTGTTAAACAGCCCGAGAATGAAGAAGTGTTTAGCGTGATCATGAAAAGAGAGCTTCTTTTTTAAATAAAAAGAAACTAAAAGCAGAGTAAGTGCTGCAAACAGAACTCGCGCTTCAATCAAGACTGCGGGCCCTAATGGATTAGCCGCCATTCTCATGAAAAGAAACGAGCCTCCCCATATAGCCGCAAGTAGTATCAGTTTTAAAAAGCTCACAGTTTGAATCTCAGATTGTGTAAAACACCGACTATGGATCAAAGCTACGTATTGCACAAATTTAGATGTTAATACTGTGCAGCTAATTGTTGGCATTTTGATAACGGAACTGACTATTAAATAGGAACACTTTTGATGAATTATGTTCTGTTTATCCTTCCTTGTCTGACGAGTAATCTAGTGTCATATGTAAACATTAGGTGATAAAAATGAAGATTGAACACATCGCAATTTGGACCAAACAACTCGAAGTGCTTAAACGTTTTTATGAGGATTACTTTGGTGCAACGTCCAACCAGAAATATCACAATCCAAGCAAAGGCTTCTCTTCATATTTCTTGTCTTTTGAAAGCGGTAGTCGCTTAGAGATCATGGAAATGTACTCTGTCCCTGAATCGAAAGACGATATCTATGACCAGTTCACAGGCTTCATTCATATGGCGATATCACTAGGTTCGGAACAAGCGGTCGATCAACTGACTCAACGCTTGGTCGAAGACGGCTATGAGCGCTTAGATGGCCCAAGAAGAACAGGTGATGGCTATTATGAGAGCTGTGTGCTCGATCCGGATGGTAATCGCTTGGAACTTACCGTTTAATGTAGAGACTTAATTGAGTTACTCATCTACTAACGGAACTGAGGTATGACAATGATGAAGCTTGCTGTGACTTTCCTTTTTAGTCTTGGGCTTATGGGATGTGCTACCTCAGAACCGGTGTATGAGCAGGAGACGGACTCGAAACCTGAACCATCACAACCCATAGGTTACCTCGGTTTTAAAGCTCACCAAGAGTGGGCCATTCAATTTAACGACTGTACGGTCTATGATTTAACAGGCGCACAACCTTACCAGTGGTTTGATCGCACTTCAGCCTCTGTGAGCTGTTATACGTTTAAGCCAAACGATGCTATCAAGACTCTGTTGGTTTACTCCGATGCTGATTTCAACAGCAATAAACTCACTCCAATTGACCGTTTTCAAGAGTTGCAGGTATCAGAATCAGGCTGGGGCATTTTTCCTGCCGTCTACGAGACCAACGGCACCAATTGGCTGAAAGTCAAAGAGGGTTGGATTCACCTCACACTAGCCGATCAGACTTTGGTTCAGTTCTATCCCGGAACTCAAGACCAATCTAGCAAACACACACATGATCAATATTTTGAAGAGCACTGATCGTAACGCTGACTTTTGATTAGTCTGTAGTTCGATCAGAAAAAGATCGTTTAGTTATTTCTGAAACCGGTTTCAATCTGTATCTTTGCATTTATTGAAATCGGTTTCAGGGCTGCGGTGAGCTCTCTAATCCTGATCTTTTTTGCGAATAACTTGTAGCGAGTAATGGTATGAACAACGAATTTCCGAACGATTTTTTGTGGGGTGGTGCGGTTGCGGCGCATCAGCTAGAAGGCGGCTGGGATGCGAATGGTAAAGGTGTCAGTGTTGTTGATGTTTTAACAGCGGGCGCTCATGGTGTACAACGTCGAATTACCGATGGTGTGATTGATGGCGAAAACTACCCCAACCAAGTCGCAGTGGATTTCTACCATCGATACAAAGAAGACATTAAGTTATTTGCTGAGATGGGCTTTAAGTGCTTCCGAACCAGTATTGCTTGGACGCGTATTTTCCCAAATGGCGATGAAGCCGAGCCGTGTGAAGCGGGTTTAGCGTTTTACGATGATTTGTTTGATGAGCTGTTGAAATACGATATTCAGCCAGTGGTAACACTGAGTCACTTTGAAATGCCTTACCATCTAGCCAAAGAATACGGCGGTTGGATGAACCGTAAAGTGATCGACTTCTTCGTTAAGTACTCGACTACGGTAATGGAACGCTACCAGCACAAGGTGAAGTACTGGATGACGTTTAACGAGATAAATAACCAGATGAACACTTCGGCAGACATCTTCGGTTGGTTGTGCTCTGGTGTTAAGTTCCCGCAATGTGAAAAGCCGCAAGAAGCCATGTATCAAGCGGTTCACCATCAGTTTGTGGCAAGTGCTTTGGTGGTTAAGAAAGGTCACGAGATCAACCCAGAACTTCAGATTGGTGCAATGTGTGCGATGGTGCCTTTCTATCCTCGTTCTTCAAAGCCAGAAGATATCATGGTGGCACAGCAAGCGATGCGTGATCGTTACTTCTTCTCAGATGTGATGGTTCGTGGTCATTACCCAAATTACGCTAAGCGTGACTGGGCAATCAAAGGCTTCAATATTGAAATGCAGCCAGAAGATGAGCAAATCTTGAAAGAAGGTAAAGCGGATTACTTAGGCTTTAGCTACTACATGTCGAATACCTTGGATTCTTCTTCGCATCAGTCAACCGAAGAAGCGATGGACGGCGGTCATGAGAACTCGGTCGATAACCCATTTATCCAGTCTAGCGATTGGGGCTGGCCAATTGATCCAACAGGTTTACGTTTCTGTTTAGCGTCTCTGTATGAACGTTATGAAGTGCCATTGTTTATTGTTGAGAACGGTTTTGGCGCTGTTGATACCATTGAAGAAGATGGCAGCATTAATGATGACTACCGCATTGCTTACCTTGGTGACCACATCAAAGAGATGAAAAAAGCCGTAGCGATTGATGGCGTTGACTTGATGGGCTACACCCCTTGGGGCTGTATCGACTTAGTTTCATTCACCACGGGCGAGATGAAAAAACGCTACGGATTCATTTACGTAGATAAGCACAATGATCAATCTGGCTCACTAGAACGCAAACGCAAGAAGTCGTTCGAGTGGTATAAAGGCGTGATTGCATTTAACGGTACCACTATTTAGAATGCATTTCCCAGCGCAGTTATGTGAACTGTGAGCTGTCATTTTGCAATGAATTAGTCGGCCTATGTCGGCTAATTTTTTATAAAGGAAAAGAAGCGAATGGTAACCATGCTTGATGTCGCGAACCGCGCAGGCGTATCTAAATCGACCGTTTCTCGTGTCTTAAATGGCAAGAACATCGTGCGCCCAGATGTGGTGAAAAAGGTATTCGATGCGATTCAAGAAACAGGTTATCGACCGAACTTGTTGGCTCAGCAATTGGCGACCAAGAAGACCAATTTCATCGGCTTTGTAATCACCAATGAGTTGTTCAATGGCCCTTACTTTTCTTCCTTGATGTATCACGCGGCTTCTTATAGCGAAAAGTCGAATCACCAATTGGTGATCACCGATGGCAAACACAGCGCTGAAGACGAAAGAAAGGCGATCAACTTCCTGCTGGATATGAAGTGCGCGGGCATCATCATCTATCCGCAATGCTTAACCGAAAGCGAGATTGCAAAGATCATCGAAAGTACTGACACACCGATTCTGGTACTCAACCGAGAAATGCCGTCGAAGCCTAATCATGCCATTACCACCGACCATTATCAGAGCGCTTGTTTGATGGTTGAGCACATCATCGAGCAAGGCCATACAGACATTGCAGTGATTCGTGGTAAAGCCGGTTCTTCGACCGATGAGTTGCGTTACCAAGCCTATCAAGATGTGCTAACTAAACAGGGTATTGCATTGGATGAGTCCAAGGTTGTTCAAGGTGATTGGACGATGGAGAGCGGTTATCATGCGGCTCAGGCTCTGGTAAAAAGCAAAGCAACATTCACCGCTATCTTGTCTGAAAACGATGACATGGCGATTGGTGCGATTAAGGCGTTAACCGAACTTGGGTACTCATTGCCTCAAGATGTTTCTATCGTTGGTTTTGATAACAGCAAAGTGGGGGCGTTTTTAACGCCAAGCTTAACGTCTGTCAGTGTGCCATTAGAGCAAATGACGCAAAAGGCGATCCTGCAAATTGTCGGTGAAACAGAGCAAGCGACCACCATCAATACCACTGGCAGTTTGGTGTTACGTGATTCGATAGCGAAGCTAAATTAGCACCGTTCGAATTTCATATTTCACCTACAAAAAGTGACGAGCTGCGCATCTCTTAAACCAAGCTCAAACACTCCTTATTCACTGTTATTTAGATGTGCGATATTGCGTTTTTTGGTCGATGAATTGACCACCATTAGTTAAGTAATGTGAAACTAGCTAAGTAATATGAAAATAGCTGAGTGATGCGAAAACAGGTAAGTAACGTGAAAACAGAAAAACAAAAAATGCTAGCAGGCGAACCTTATCAGGCTTGGGATAAAGAGCTTTATGCCGCTCGTATCGAGTGTCGTAAGGTGCTTCAAAAACTCAATAACAGTATTCCTGACACTCCTGAATGGGAAGCGGCAACGCAAGAGCTCATTCCGGGCTGTGAAAACGCGCATCTAGAACCTCCATTTCGTTGTGACTACGGCTCGAACATCAAGCTGGGCAAGAACTTCTACGCTAACTTTAACTGCGTGATTTTGGATGTGGCTGAAGTGACCATTGGCGACAATGTGCTGCTTGGTCCGAACGTTCAAATCCTGACCGCAGGTCACCCACTCGATGTGAAAGGCCGTGTAGAAGAAGGCGTTGAGTTTGGCACGCCAATTAACGTTGGTGACAATGTTTGGTTAGGTGGTGGTGTGATCATCTGCCCTGGCGTGACCATTGGCGAAAACAGTGTGATTGGCGCGGGCAGTGTGGTAACTAAAGACATCCCAGCCAATGTGGTTGCAGTCGGTAACCCATGTAAAGTGCTGAAATCGATCGATAACGGACAATAATCAGATGTAAATGACGAAGCCCGAACCTAGGTTCGGGCTTTGTTTTTTCTATCCTTGCTAGATGCTAGATGCTAGATGGAACAGCTTGTTGTGCTTGCTTCTTATCTAACGCACCACTGAATCGAGTCAGAACAAGAGCGATCAAAACGATCACCGCACCTACCCAAGGGGTGTTCATTAATCCAGATTTCGCGACAATCAAACCACCGCCCCATGAGCCCAATGCAATACCGACGTTGAAGGCGGCAATGTTCAATCCAGAAGCGACATCGACTGCGTCTGGTGTGTATTTCTCAGCCAGTTTCACAACATACACTTGTAGCCCCGGAACGTTACCGAATGCAAATGCACCCCAAACCAAAATAGTCGCAACGGCTGCATAAGGGTTTACAGCGGTAAAGTTGAATACCACCAGTACTGCGGCTAAACCAGAGAAGATAACGGTCAGCGCTTTAATCGGGCCCATCTTGTCAGCCATTTTTCCGCCCCAGATGTTACCCACCGCCACTGACACACCGTAAACCAACATGATGAGGCTGATTGAGCTCGAATCAAACCCTGATACGTTTTCCAGTATTGGAGCAAGGAAGGTAAAGGCTGTGAATGTGCCGCCATAACCTAGTGCTGTGATAGCGTAAACCAACAGTAATCGTGGTTGAGTTAGAACCTTTAGTTGTGCCGAAATCTTCGCCGCAGGTGGTTGCTTAAGGTTGCTTGGAACCAAGATAGCGCTACCGATAAGAGCAATAAGACCAAGCAGAGCAACGATCAAGAAGGTCGCTTGCCAGCCAAAGGTTTGACCGATGTAAGTGCCCAGTGGTACGCCGGTCACCAATGCAACCGTTAAACCCGTAAACATGATCGCGATGGCACTGGCTGCTTTATCTTTTGAAACCAAACCTGTCGCGATGGTCGATCCAATCGAGAAGAACACACCATGGGCGAGGCCGGTCAAAATTCGTGCGGCGATCAGCGTGTTATAGCCTGGAGCTTGCCACGCCAATAAGTTACCAATGACAAACAATGCCATCACGGTTAGCAATACCGCTTTACGATTCCACTTTCCGGTTAATGCCGTTAATACTGGTGCGCCAATAGCAACGCCAAGCGCGTATAAACTGACTAATAGGCCTGCCGATGGCAGAGATACATTCAAGTCGCTCGCCATGGTAGGAATCAAGCCTACGATGACAAATTCTGTGGTTCCGATGGCAAAGGCGCTGAGCGTCAATGCAAGTAATGCTAATGGCATAATCATCTCTCTTACTGTTCTTTGTTAAATACCGATCGCGATAAAATGGGGCAGCTTGTGACTGCAATAGGAGCGCTTCGTTTGATGGCGAGGATTATCTAGCAAAATATATTTGTGAAAAATGCCATCATTAACAAATAACCTTTGTGCTATTTGCAATAATTGGAGAGTTAGCCGATCATTGGATTAAGCTGATGAGATCGAAAAGACTCAGATGATTTGAGCTGTGATGAGCACAAGCGTGATGACATTAAACAAAATTAAGATAGCGAAGGAGCCTCATGTTAACCCGTTCAGATGATTTAGAAATGGTACTCACCGTCGTCGATGCTGGTGGTTTTTCTGCGGCAGCAGAGACGTTGGATGTGCAAGTCGCCAAGGTATCTCGTTCGGTGAGTAAGGTTGAGTCGCAACTCGGCGTCTCAATATTCAACCGAACAACGAGACGCGTGGAATTGACGGAGGAAGGGCGGCAGTTTGTCGATTCAGTCAGGGTGGGATTACAAATGATCCAGAGCGCGGAAGAAGAAATCGTGTCGCGCGGTGAGTTGCCTAAAGGTCGTTTAAGAGTCGATGCCGCCAGTCCATTCGTATTCCATCAGCTAGTGCCGTTGGTGCAGTCATTCAAAGAGGCTTACCCAGACATTGAGTTGGAACTCACTTCCAACGAAGGCTTCGTTGATCTTCTCGAAAAGAGAACCGATGTTGCGATTCGAATCGGTAAGTTGTCGGATTCAACATTGCACGCTCGACCGTTAGGAAAAAGTTTACTCCATATTGTGGCGTCACCTGATTATCTCGCTAAGCGTGGGCTACCCACCAAACCTGAAGATTTGAGTTCGCATCAAATTGTGGGATTTGCGGGTAACAAAGTGCTTAACCATTGGCCTTTACCAAACCAAAGTGACGTCGCGCCTACTGTGACAGCCAGTAATGGTGAAACCGTGCGTCAACTAGTCTTAGCTGGAAATGGGATTGCTTGTCTGTCGGGGTTTATGGTGCAGGAAGATATGGCAGCAGGGCGTCTAATCCCTATTCTGGAACAAGACAAACTTGCGAATACAGATCGAGAGCGAGTGAATGCGGTTTACTACAAGTCGTCCTCTGTCTCTAAACGTATCTCGGCGTTTATCGATTTTATACAGCCCCGTTTGAGCTTGTAGGGAAGAATGAAACACTCTTTAGCAGCACACAGTCAAGCCGTTATTTGAATCGTTTGAGAACGGGTATTCGTATCAATGTTTAGAGAGCACATATTGTTGTATTGAGATTCGATAGGTGGATGTGATCTCAATAGCGTTTACTGACTTTCAGTGTTTAAAAACCGCCCGCCCACGCATCAAAATCGTCAATATTGTCGAGTTCTTGCTGGCTTCTTGGCACAGGGTAATAAGGCAAGGCTAACCTTTGAGCGGAAGGTTGCAGTTCCCAATCGGGCGTAATCTTGAGTCGGGTTAATTCATCGTTGAGGCGCACAAACATATAGTAGCCATCGGTATGGGTATTGGCGTAACTCGCGATTGTGGCGATATCGCCAGAGGGTAATTTTACATCTCGGCCGAGCGGGTAGAGTTGGTGCAATGCGAAACTCACTTTGGGATCTTCAAGTTTGCCTTGCTTAAAGCGTTCTAATCCGATGGCGGTTGAAGTAGTGCGCAGCTTCCACCCTGTGAGGAACAATCCACTTAAGTTATCTTGGAACGGCTTACCCTTTCGATTACCTTCATTGGTAATGAATTGAACCGTCAGCGTGTCTCCCGATTCTTGCAGAATTTCTAAAAACTGTTCACCAGTGCGATCGACCAAAATCTTCATAATATCCAGCTACCATCAAGAATGAGAGACGATAAAGGGTACTACTTTAGGGGAGGCTTGTGTAGAGACGGTAAAGCTTACGTCGCGTGAACAATGTTTTCGGTGTTGATCCTTTCATGGCCTTAGAGCAACAACAGCTTTAACGCTTACGTAAGTAATGAGTTTGCACGATTTCATCAAGGTACGTCGTGACGCCTTTCAACGTAAAGTCGACCGGAGACACTAAGTCACCAAATAACGGGGATCCACCACCAAGCACGATAGGAATGGTCGAGATGATCAGCTCATCAATCAGGTCTTCTTTCATGAAGTTTTGAATGGTGATGCCGCCATCGATGTACAAGTTCTTTAGGCCTTTGTTATTCAAATCCGCGACAATCTGTTTAAGCTCGCCCTTCATCAAAAATACCTTGCCTTCAAGTTCTTGAGGCACTTCATTTAAAGTGTTGCTCAGTACATAGACTGGCTTGCTGTAAGGCCAATCGATACCAAAGCTCAGCACCATGTCCATTGTATTACGTCCCATGACCAGTGCATCGATACGATCGGTGTGGGCGTTGTAACCCATGTCGTCACCGTCAGGATTTGGAATCGCTTGCAGCCAATCTAAGTCGCCTTGTTTGTCTGCAATGTAACCGTCAAGGCTGGTTGCGATGAATACAATATTTGACATTTTTAACTCCGATATCGATGAGAAACTTGGCATCTACACGGTAATAAATTAAAATATTCTACAGTGTAGAAATAAAGTTTAAGAGGTGACGGTATGACTGTCAAGGATCAGAAACGAGGTCGACCAAAGAGTGGATCAAGCCAACTCAGCGCCGAGAGAATTCTCACCATCGCTAAAAGCATGATGCGAGAGAGTGGCAAAGTGCCAAGCATTCGAGGATTAGCGACAGAACTCGGGGTCGATGCGATGGCCATATACCATTACTTCAAAAACAAAAACGATCTGCTTGAGGCAATCACGGTTTCTTTGATTGAAGAAGTTGCGCAGCCAGAGCTGATCCAAGACTGGCGAGATAACCTTTATCGGCTCAGTGTGAGTTACTTGTCGATGCTCAACGAATATAGAGGCTTGTTAGAGACCTTATTGACCATGAAATCCCTCGGGCCGATGGAAGTTTTTAGCGAACGTTTTGAAGCGGTGTTGAGCCCGTTAGCGTTAACCGAACAGCAAACTAAAAATGCGTTGGACTTGCTGGTGGATTATTTACACGGCTACGCTTTGGCGTTGAACTGTAACCCAGACCGAACAGAGCTCACCATTGAAATGGTCGAAAAGCCGCTGAGTTTATACTGTTTGGCGCTCACTCAACTTAAGTGATCTGTAGGCCAATTTAACGACCTTTAAATTTATACTGGATAATTACCTATAAATTTCAGGATTTAGCAGTAATAATCAATGAATAGATCGGAATAGCTTGTTCATTGAAAAGCTGTACGGAAAGTTTCTAAAGACGTCATCGTGAAAAGGAAGTCAGATACATGCCTGTGCTCCAACGCATCAGTTTAACGCTAATCTTAATCGCCGTTTTAGGTGGGTGTTCTTCACTTCCTGAAGGCATCGATCATCCAACAGAACCGCCAACCTCTCCTGTACCTAGTTCTTTATCGGTTCTAACCAATGAATTTCAGCCTGAAGCTTTAGAGCAAGGCACCACTGCGGTTCGTCTGCAAGAGTCGGGTTGGGATGCTTTAGCACAGCGATTAGCGCTGGTCGAAAGTGCCGAGCACACCATCGACATTCAATACTACATCTGGAACTCTGACGAATCGGGCAGTTACTTAGCCAGCCGTTTATTAGCCGCGGCTGAGCGCGGTGTGAAGGTTCGCGTAATGCTGGATGATATCAATCTCAATGAGCGTGAAGGTTTGTTGTCGGCACTGGATGCGCACCCTAATGTCGAGATTCGTATCTTCAACCCAACGCCAACACGTCGTGGCTTCAGTAAATGGTTGAGCTTTGTCGGTGACTTTTCTCGCTTAAATCGCCGTATGCACAATAAGTCGTTTACCGTCGATGGCACCTTGTCTGTGGTGGGTGGCCGTAATATCGGTGATGAATACTTCGACCTTTCTGATGAAATCAATTTCCGAGACCGCGATGTATTAGTCATGGGCTCGGTAGTTAACACCATCCAAACCAGTTTTGTTGAATACTGGAACAGCCGTTGCTCTTACCCTGTCGATATGCTGGGTGATGACGAACAACCTGATCTCTCGAAGATAGATAATATTGTCGTTCCGCATTATCAAAATTATCCTGAATTACCATTAGATCGCAAGGCTGCTGATAGTTTACTGAAAGAGGTGATTGGTGAGATGACTTGGGTGAATGCGCGTTTTGTTTACGATCAACCCGTCCCTGATGACTCCGATAATACTGATGAACCGAAAGCGACTGCGATTCTTCTAGGGAAGTTAGCGAGTGAATCGAAACAAGAGATCTTGTTGGAATCCGCTTACCTTGTATTCGATGATGGTCAGCTTGAAGAGTGGCAGGTATTGAACAACAAGGGCGTTGAGATAAAAGCGCTAACGAACTCTATGGCCTCTAATGATCTGGTGACTAATCACTCCGCTTATGCGGGCAGACGTTACGACATGTTGGAGCATGGCATCGACCTGTTTGAGCTAAAACCAGAATCTAAGCTGTGTGAAGCATCGACTCAAGACGTCTCTAAATGTGCACCTGAGACGGCCTATGGCTTGCACGCTAAATCAGTCGTATTCGACCGCAGCATCGCGAGCATTGGCTCATTTAACTTCAACTTGCGCTCTACCTATCTCAACACGGAATCGGTTTTGATCATCGAAAATAAAGTCATTGCCGAAAAACTAGCAGAAACCATTGAGCAAGCAATGAGCGAAGAAAACAGCTGGCGATTAGAGCTTGAAGACGGTGATGTGTATTGGTATTCAGGCGAGAAAAGCTGGGACAGCGAACCAGAAACGGGTAAGTGGGAACGAATGCAGTCTGGCTTCCTACAATTGTTACCGATTGAGAAATATCTGTAAGCTAGCCGCCTCTGGATAAATAAAAATGTCAGCGTATATTACGCTGACATTTTTGTTTGTGCTGCTGTTTGCTGTGGTTTGTTGCAAGCTCTTAACGGCTTAACGCTTGGTCAGCTGCTTGCTGTTCAAGTAAGGCAGGATATGCGGGCGAGATTCGCCAGACAGCTTTTGAGTGATCTGTTGTGACCAACTGCTCTGCTTTTGGTTGCTTGAACGGCTTGCGTAGTAGCTCTGTATTGAATCATCGTAGCTAGCAATGTCATCTAGGCTCAGCGGTTGGTATTGGTTTTCGTGCATGACTACGTGGGCAGGAAGGCGAGGTTTAACCTCTGGTTGTTGTGCAGGGTGGCCTAAACACATCCCGAACAACACGGCAGTGTGCAGTGGCAGTTCTAACAGTTCATCGACTTGTTGTGCGCTGTTACGCAGCCCGCCAATGTAAACGCCACCCAAACCTAGAGACTCAGCAGCCAGCATGCAGTTTTGCGCCATGATGCCAGAATCTACCGCGCCAATCAGGGTCAGTTCAGTAAAGTCGGTTTTCACTTCAGGGTTGATTTGCGCGTGGCGTTGATAGTCGATACAGAACACCAAAAACTCTGCCGCGTTCTCAACGTAAGCTTGGTTGCCTGCGTATTCGGCTAACAGTTTGCGCTTTTCTTTGTCTGTCACTCTCACGATAGAAACAGCCTGCAGTAAGCTCGATGACGAAGCCGCGAGACCAGCTTGAATAATCACATCAAGTTGTGCTTTTTCAATCGGTTGATTTGTATATTGACGAATGGAGCGGTGCCCCAGAATAGTTTCAATCGTGCTGTTCATAACTCTCAGACAGTCCTTGTGATGATGACGTAGAGAATCACAATAACGACAATTACCATGAGCGTAAAGGGTGTTCGAGCCTTTCTGGTTGGCAGAATGATATTCATGAATTTAAAAGGATTGCTGTCACAGCCAATCCTTTTTTGTACGGTTTCTTGCTAGAAGCGAATAACGCTCAAGAGTTCGCTTTAATGGCGAAGAGACAAAGTGATGAAGTGAACTCTGTTGGTCGAATAGCTGCCAGAAGGCTGAAATAGTCCTGAGTCAGCATTAATTTCACCATGGCCTAAATCTTGGTATTGGTAGCTCAATCCTAGATGTAAGTCGTTGGATATCTTCTTCTCAGCGCCGAATCCGATACGCCACTGTTTATCGAGCGGGAGTAACACATCTCTGTTTTGACTGCTTACAGGGCTCGTGTCACCGCTCACTCCGCTGTACAGCAACCAATCCTCGTATGCGTATTCCACACCAACCCCAAGAGAATAGGTGGTTGAGTATTTGTCATCATAATCTTGCCATGTCTCCATGTTGGAGCTGAGTAGAAGGTTTAAGTCTTCATTTAATGAATGCTTCAACCCTAAGTTTAAGCTTCGAACCCATGTTAGTTCAGAGCTAATGCCAAAAGCGTTGGCGTTATCAAGGGAAAGGTCGTGATCAAATTGGCCCTGATAACTGACACCCAATTGTGTGTTGTCACTGATGTGGTGATTGAGACTCAGGCCGAATCCTAGGTCGAGGCTATCTCCTTGAAGCTCTCGACCATTCAATGCTTGAGTTTCAAGCGCTGCGTGCTGCAATATCAAAGAACCACCAAGAGACAGTTGTTCATTGACCTGATATGACAATGACGACGTAAAGTTGAGTGCCGAAATGCTATTTTCTTTGATCAATAAAGCAGGGTGTGCGCCAACGCCGTGTGAGTATTCAACGCCAGTGCCGCCAGCTGCGTGCAATGCTGCGCCAACGACCCATTGATCGTTGAGTCTTGATGCGTAAGACAAATGAGGGAGAACATCGGCGCTGCTTCCCGTGGTCGAAGCCGAGTTATCGTCACGGACAAAAGTGGTTTCAACATCGAGGTATTGAACGCCGAGAATCCAAGCGCTTTCTTCAATAGCCGATAACCCCGCAGCATTGGTGATCACGGCGGATGCATCGTTCGCGGTGACGTTCCCTGCGCCTGCCGTGCCGACGCTTTTAGTGGTCGCAATCTGAGATAGATTTAACCCTCCCGCGTGAGCAAGAGAGCTGACTATCCCTGTTACTAACAGAGACAGTGTGATGAAAGGTGTTTTCAAGAATAGAACCTTATTTTCAGTGTATGAGTTATGTTTCCAGTAATTTGGGTGATGTTTCTAGCAGTTCGAGCCATGCTCTTAGAGAGAGAAGTCATTGCCACGAGCGAACACTAAGAACGCCGTGGCAATTGACTTGATCGACTTAATTGCCTTAGTTGGATTAATCGAAGTAATTAACTTAATTGAGGCTAGAGCTTTTCAACTTGTGGCAGCGGATACTCATTGTTGAGAACGGCTTGAGTTGGCTCATACAGGCGCATGTGAAGATAGAAGTCATCTTGAGGGGCTGGCAGCCAGTTACACGTTGGATCGGACGGTTTTACGTATTGAATGCATATTGGCAAGGTGCCGTCTTCTGCGTATTTCAGCTCATCTTTACGATTGGTTGAAATGGAGTAGCGTTGAATGAAGTTCTCAACCATGAACAGGTTTTTAGCGTCGTACATGGTCAAAGACCAAAAGGCGTCAGCGGGTGCATCGGCAGGCATGGTCATTCGATATTGATTGGATCCCGACAGTTGCTCGCCATTCGAGTCTGTGTATCGATTTGGGTAGAGTGCTCGCTCTGGTACATTCAAACCAGCCGCACGCATATTGATGCTCGCTCGGCTCAGGTAATCATTTCCGTAACGGCCACCCTCGTACATCATCGACCAGCCATTATTGACATCACCGATGCTTCGACCTGCGTATTGAATGATCTGTTGTGAAGACTCAATCGCGCGCATTAGCCCTTTTTTCTGTGCTGAAGTTAGTGCTTCAGGGTTAAAGGGGGTCGATCCTCCAATACCAATTTGCTGGAATTGATCAACGATGGCAGCATCTTCTGGAATCGGGTTTTTACGTAGTTCACGGTCAATTAGCGAATACCACTCTAACCCTTCAGGCCTCGCCATGGGTGGGATACGACCTGTCGAAGCTTTGAGCTCTACGATGTCATGCTCTGCGCCGAGTTGATCGAGTGGGTAGCTGAGGAATTTATCGTGAATAACCAGTGCGTCATTGAGGTCTTGCTCGCCAAACACGCCCGTTCGTTGAATCAACCAAACCATAGGAGTGCGAGATTCTACGACACGATCAATTCCCTCTGGTACTTCACCAGCCCATCCTTTGTTAACCAACAGCACTTTGGAACCTTGGTCGCCTACATTCTTCACGTGCAGATCTTCAATCGAATCTGAGTAAGCATCCAATAGCTGAACAATGTAGTAACGGTTATCGGTGCGAGGAATATCAATCACCATTGGACCTGATAAATCCAGATCGTAGTGAGCTTGTGAGTAGAGCGTATCGTTGTTGACGGTCGGTACAATCCTATCCTGAGGTCCGGATAGAACGCGTGTTTTACCCATCTCATTCAATGGTGCCATAGCGTTGTCCATCGGCGCATCAACAGATGTGGTCGTTTGCCTAACCGCAGCCACGGTTAATGGACCCGTACCATAGATAAATGCTTGAACACCTAGATTGTAAGCGAGCTCTTCTTCAGGATTAATAGATTGTTGGGCAAGGGATGGCATCGCGATAATACTGGATAAAGAACACACTAAACTGGTCAGTACACTTTTCTTATAGAGGAGCTTTCTCATAGAACACCTTAGATCGTAGGAACAGAATTAGGCATTTATCATATGAGCAAGTGAGATTAAGGAGTGTAATAGCCGATATTAAGGATGTTAATAGTCTCTTTTTACCTTTCAACTGGTTGTTTTAATTAACATTGATTTAGGGTGGTGAAGTACCCCTACGACGTGTGCGAGTAGGGTGCTTGAGGCGCTATTGTTTGATTGATTTTCGGTTGATATGTTGGCAAAAAAGTACGGGAATCGATATGAACACATCTACTTATCCTTTTAGCTTATTCATTAAAGCAGAAGGGGCTCAGTGCAATCTGGATTGTAGCTACTGCTATTATCTCAATAGACAAGATGGCGATAAAAGATCGTCAATGTCTCTGGACATGATGGAGCAAATTGTCGGTGATCATATCGACGCGCAGCCAATGAAAGATCAACAAGTGGATTTTATCTGGCACGGTGGCGAGCCTATGTTAAGAGGGCTCGATTTCTATGAAACGGCGATGAAAGCACAGGCAAGCAAAGCGACGAAAAAGCGCATCGTGAATACGATGCAGACCAACGGAACCATGATTAACGATCGCTGGGCGAGTTTCTTTGCTAAACATAATTTCATGATGGGCATCAGTATCGATGGCCCCAATATTCTGAATGACATCGCTCGGATCGACAAAAATGGCGAGTCGTCTTTTGAACGCACAATGCGTGGGATGTCTTATCTAAAGAAGCACAATGTTGATTTTAATACGTTAACGGTCGTGAACAATAAAACCTACAAACACGGTAAAACGATCTATCAGTTTTTGGTTGAAAATGGCAGTGGTTACATGCAGTTTCAGCCTTGTATCGATCATGAGTTAGACAGACGAACAGGGCATGATTGGTCGTTAACCGGTGAGCAGTGGGGGCAATTTCTTTGTGACTTGTTTGATGCATGGAGCGCCAATGATGTCGGTAAAGTGTATATCCAGTTTTTTGAAAACTGTTTAATGGTGTTGATGGGCTACCAAAGCCAAATGTGCCATCACAGCGCGACTTGTGGGCAGCAATTAATGGTTGAGCATGACGGCAATGTTTACAGTTGTGACCATTATGGGTATCAAGATCATCAATTGGGCACCATGAACAGTGATAAGCTTGCAACTATGGCGAGCTCACCAGAACAAATCGCGTTTGGCACCAACAAATATGAAGAGTTAAACAGCACTTGTCGACGTTGTGATTTTGTTGAACTCTGCCAAGGTGGTTGTCCTAAAAACAGGATAGCAACAACTGAAGATGGCAGTCCGATGAATCATTTGTGCCAAGGGTATGAAATGTTTTTTCGTCACGCATTACCCAAATTATTGCCTATGGTAGAAGCGATGAAAAAAGGGTATTCGCCAGCGTACTTTCCACTTTTCTAAATCATTTGGAGTAGGGCATGACCAAAGACCTAAACTTACTACGGCTCATTTTGGTGCTTAATGAAACTCGTCAAACGGTGAGTGCAGCCAAAGCCTTGAACGTAAGTCAGCCGACGATCAGTGTCATGCTTCGTAAGCTCAGAGAACAATTTGATGATGAGTTGTTTGTTCGAGATAAAGCAAGGCTTGAACCCACCCCGAAATGCTTGAAGCTTATCGAAACCTTGCCTCTGCTATTAGAGCAGCTAGATAACCTTTACATACCCAATGATGAGTGGGGCTTGGAAGATTTAAGAGGGGAGGTTCAAATCATGTTGCCTTCCCCGTTGTTGATCCCAGTGGGTGTGCCATTAATCAAAAAGCTGACCAAAGAAGCGCCGCAAGTGACGTTTCAATGTTCACCTTGGTTAGATAACGGCGTCCAGTCCCTAGAGACCAACCGAATGTGTTGGGGAGTGAGCTATCTTCCTATGGACGTCAATAAAACCCTGACTGAGCGCCCAGTTGGCTTTGATAAGTTCATGTTGGTGCTAAGAGCTGACCACCCAATTCAAGGCAATTCCCTTGAGGACATTCTGAAATACCCACTCTGTATCAATATGATCCCTGGTTATATTCAGCCGACCAAGACGGAAATGTTGATCAAAAAATACGACTTAGATAAACACATCGGGCTCAGAAGCAACAATATGAATTTGATGCTAGAAGTCGTTAAGGACAGCGACTTCATCTATGTAACATCGTCGAAATGCCGCTATTTGCTTGATCACTCTTATCGTTGTATCGATTTACCGCCGGAACTGTTGAAAGACACCTATCGTCGAGAATTGGCACTGTTTACTCATCAAGCAAACCGCAATAATCCGTTCACGGATTGGCTTCAAAAAGAAATCACGTCGATTATTCAATCCTAGCATCACGCTACTATTCCCTTTAAATAACTCCCCTTTTTAACGGCCACTATTAAGAATCGTAATAGTGGCTATCAAGCCATTTTTGGCGTCTTTCTTATACCATTTACCTCAACAATGGTTCGCTGAGACATGCACAATTTTCGTTGTGACTTCAGCGATTTACTCATAGTGAATGAGGGTTATAAATGTATAAGTCTTTTGTTAAATCCGCTCTGGCGCTTTCAGTACTGGCGAGCGTCAACGTACATGCAGCGAGCCAACCCAATGTGGTTGCCATCATGCTCGATGATGTGAGCCCAACGGATCTGTCAGCCTACCACCGTGGTTTAGGCGCGGTGGATACGCCGAACATTGATCGAGTTGCCGAACGCGGCATGATGGTCAGCGATTACTACGCACAAGGCAGCTCTACTGCAGGTCGATCTGCCTTTATCACGGGGCAATATCCATTCCGAACAGGCTTAACGTCTGTCGGTCAGCCGGGCTCTTCACTTGGCCTTCAAAAAGAAGATCCAACCCTAGCCGAAATGTTGAAAGACAAAGGCTATGCGACCGTGCATGTCGGTAAAAGTCACTTAGGCGATAACAATAGTCACCTGCCAACGGTGCACGGCTTTGATGAATTCTTCGGTTTCCTTTACCACCTTAATGTTATGGAGATGCCTGAACAGCCGGAATTCCCAACAGACCCTAACTTCAGAGGTCGCCCTCGCAATGTTCTTCACACTGTTGCTACCGAGAGTGTGGACATGCAAGAAGACCCAAGATTTGGTGTGGTTGGAAAGCAAACGATTGAAGATAAAGGTCCTTTAGGTGCTAAACGCATGCAAACCGTTGATGGCGAATTTTTGGAGTTTGCTACAAATTGGCTTGATAGACATGAAGCGGAGAAAGACGAACAACCTTACTTCATGTGGTACAACCCGACTCGTATGCACCAAAAAACGCACGTACGTCCGGAATATCAAGGTGCGAGCCAAATCAACACCTACTACGATGGCTTGATCGAACTGGATGACCAGATCGGTGTGCTACTCGACAAGCTTGAAGATTTGGGCGAAATCGACAACACCATCATTCTCTTCACATCTGACAATGGCGTAAACCTAGATCACTGGCCTGATTCAGGCTCTGCCTCATTCAGAGGACAAAAAGGCACGACATGGGATGGCGGTTTCCGTGTGCCAATGTTGGTCAGCTGGCCAGATAAAATCCCTCAAGGTGAATACACCGATGGCTTCATGACATCTGAAGACTGGGTGCCAACCATTATGGCTGCAGTGGGTGAAGGCGACATTAAGCAAGAGTTGCTAGATGGAAAAGAGTTAAACGGCGAGCGTTACCAAGTCCACTTGGATGGTTATAACCAGCTGGATATGTTGACCAAAGGCGAGCCGAGTCAACGTCATGAGTTCTTCTTCTACAACGAGCAAGATTTGAATGCGTTCCGAGTTGATGATTGGAAAGTGCACCTAAAAACCAAAACGGAGTGGATTGCGCCTCCTGAAGAGTGGCCACTAGGGATGCTCATCAACATCAAGGCTGATCCTTACGAGCGTAGCCCTGATACTCGTGGTTGGTTCTTATGGATGAAAGAGAAGTCTTGGGTATTACCAAAGCTGCAAAAATCAGCGGCGGAATATCAGAAGTCACTCAAAGCGTTTCCACCAAGACAGAAAGCCGGTGGTATTGGTATGGCAGACAAATCAGTGGTTGCTGACTAACGCCAAATACGACTAATGCAAGGTGTGCTGTAACAAGCGCACCTTACTACCGGACAACAATATGAAGAAACCGTTACGTCTGCTCACGGGCACCTTTTCCAGTTTTACACTCTCTATCTTTACGTTTATCCCCTTTGCATTTTGTGTTTCCGCTCAAGAAGAACCTGCAAGTGACATGGCTGATCCAATGGCTGTTTATACGGGAGGTGAAATTATTGCGGGCAATAAAGGGCTTGGCGCTACCTTCCAGTTTGGCGTGAATCGTGGCGATTGGGGTGTGTTGGGTAAGCTGGAAGGCAAAAACAACTTTGAAAACTATCGAGCACGATTCTTCACACCCAATAAGAAAACGGGCACCGGCTTATTTGTTGATGCTGGACACGACTTCTCCAACGACGATCTAACATCGAACTACGCCTCTATTGGTGTGATGCAAGCATTCAAATTAAGCGACAAATTTAAACTCTATAGCGCCATAACGTACGGACAAATGTGGGAGGAGAATAATAAGTTTGAGGACACGCAAATCATCAGCAGTATCAACTATCTAAAGTACGATTTTGCTGACCAATTTTATCTTCTACTCGCCCCCCAATACACCTACGGATTAGATGGTGAGAACACTCGAGATTTCTCTGCTGAAATGCAACTGGGCTACAAGGTCGATATTGACAACATCATCATCTTTAGTGGTGATACTGACAACAACACTTGGATCACCTTCCGTACTCGTTTTTAGTTAGGACATTAAATGATGAAAAAAAACATACTTGCGACAGCACTGGCTTGTGCTTTCATGGTTGCACTTCCGTCTCCGGTACTCGCGAGCCAATCCGTGGACGCGACGAGCGTAGCTGTGGCAACAAAAACAGCAATGGAGATAAAGACGGAAACTCTACCCATTGAGATGGCGAGTTTAGCGTCGCTCAAAAAGGATAATCAGCTATTGGCCCAACTTGCCTATGAGTACGCGTACTCGATAGATGAAGCCTACAAATACTTTTACAAAACCGTCGTTGAGCAAGACTACCCTTTGAATCGATTCCAAAATATTCGAATACTTGCTGACGACACTTACACTGCGCACCCGACGATTAACAATGACACGTTACATTTGATGGGTTGGATGGACCTAGCAGCAGAGCCTGTCATCGTTACGATTCCAGACCATGATGACAATCGATACTGGTTGTTCCATACCATGAATATGCAGCACTTTACTGACTCGGCTTTTGGCTCTCCACAGCGAGGCACAAAAGGCGGCAGTTTCATGTATGCAGTTGAAGGGTGGAAAGGTGAAGTGCCTGCGAGTGTCGATCAAGTCATCTATGTCGAGCACCCGCTGGTCAAAATGATGGGTCGAATCATGGACCTTGGCGGTGACGATTCTGCAACTGCTCAAAAGTTAATGGATCAATGGAATGTTAGGACGTTGTCGGAATACTTAGGTCAGAAAGGGCCAGTTCCTATTGAGCGCGAGTATCCAGATCCTGAAGACTCTAATTGGGTCGAGCGAACCAATTTCATTCTGTCTGAAGGAACCATGAAGGCACATGACCAAAAGCTGCTTGAACTGTTTGAGTACATTGGTTTAGGAGATGTTGAATTAGGCAAAGCCAGTCATCCATTTACGGCAGAGCAGCTTAGTATGATCGAGTCTGGTCAAAAAGACGGACTGGAACGAATCATCAATGCGGGCTTTGATGATTCACGAGACGTATTAGGCTCTCGCGATGAAATGACTAAGGTTCCAAGCTTTCAGCACGCCTACGGCACCTTAATGGGCCAATGGGGGCTGCCTGCAAAACACACTATGTACAGCGGTGACTTCTTCGATAGTGAAGGTGGTGCGCTCGACGGTAGTAAGTATGATTACACGGTGACCTTCGATTCGCCACCGCTAGAAGAGGGTGGTTTTTGGTCATACACGGCCTACAGTGGTGAAAGCCGATTGATGGAGAAAAATGACTTAAACCGTCATTCCCGTGGAGACAGAACGCTAACGCCTAATGTTGATGGCAGCTACACCATTTACATGAGTAGCGATGTAAAAGGGCATGAAGATGATCCTAACTTCTTACCTATCCCCGCTCACCAATGGTATTCAGTGTTACGCATGTACACGCCCGGTGAAGAGGTAAGAACCGATAAATGGAAATCGACACCGTTCACTAAGGTCAAGAAATCCACGATAAAGTGATGACTTAGATCGCCTGTTTAAGGTTTTGTTTAGAATCAATTAATGCCAGCGGCTATGCCGCTGGCATTTTATTATTGAGTGAAATTTGCTTCGAAATAGGCACTAAATGCTCAGAACTGTCGAATAAAATAGGGCATACTGGACGCAATATATAGACCAAAGAAAGTAACCACGCGCATGAATCCAATCTGCCTCAACGACCCTTTTTCTCTTCCTAATGGCCAAGTGATCAAAAATCGCCTGTTCAAATCGGCAATGAGTGAACAGCTAGGTGATAAACATCATAACCCTAAGCAAGGTTTAGTCACGCTTTACCAGCGTTGGGCTCAAGGAGGAATTGGCCTATCCATGACGGGCAACGTGATGGTCGATAGAGGTGCGCTTGGTGAACCTAAAAACGTTGTGTTGGATGAGCAAAGTGACTTAAGCGTATTTCGTGAGTGGGCGAAGGCTGGAACACAAAATGGTTCGCAGATATGGATGCAATTGAACCACCCAGGAAAGCAAATTCCTAAATTCTTATGTGATAGCCCCGTTGCTCCTTCGGCGATCTCTTTAGAGCGCGGGTTAGAGAAAGGCTTCAATACGCCACGAGCTCTGATTGAGACGGAAATAATCGCAATCATTGATAAATTCGCGCTGAGTGCAAAGCTTTCAAAACAAGCAGGCTTTACTGGCGTGCAGATTCACGGTGCTCATGGTTATCTCGTGAGTCAGTTTTTGTCTTCGAGACACAATCAACGCCAAGACAAATGGGGTGGCTCACTCGAAAACAGACTTCGTTTTGTGCTTGAGGTTTATCGCGCGCTTCGAAAAGAGGTCGGTGAAGATTTCCCTGTCGGAATTAAGCTCAACAGCGCCGACTTCATGAAAGGTGGCTTCACTGAAGAAGAGTCGATGCAGGTTGTACAAACATTGAGTGATAACGGTATCGACTTGATTGAGATCTCCGGCGGCACCTATGAAAGCCCATCAATGATGGGTTCAAAGAATAAGGCTGAATCAATCAAGGCCAGCACAGTAAAGCGTGAAGCGTATTTTATGGATTACATGGTGAAGGCGAGAAAACTCGTCAGCACACCGCTGGTGGTCACGGGTGGTTTTCGAACCGCGCAAGCAATGAATGAAGCATTAAACACCTCGGCGACCGATTTTATTGGTATTGCGCGCACAATGGCGGTTGATCCAGATTTCCCTAACAAGTTAATTGAAAACCCTAGCCACGGTATGCCGCTAACGGTGCCAACCACAGGAAAGCCCGCTTTAGACAGGATGGCGATGGTCGGGCTGGTTTGGTATGAACATCAAATGTGGCGCATCGCCTCTGGCAAGAATGCCGACCCTAAACTAAGCGCATTAGGTGTGGTGTTAAAAACAATTTTCAGCGCTGGCTGGCACGCCTTCAAAAAGCGCAGAGCGTAAGCAGTCATGGATTGTTAAAGCAGAACTTTAAGGAATTGAAGTTCCGCTTTTTCTATGATGATTTATTGTTTAGTTTGTCTAGATAGTAAGAAAGAGTTAAAGATCGTTAAGCGAATCAATCGTCAAATGAGCCATAATGAGAGAGATATTCGCTAAGTTAGCTTTTATAGCCAGAAGGCTAAATATCTCCCTGACCAAACTTTAATGACAGGTAACTATGAAACAATTGGATCTCAATTTAATCCGCGTATTTCTGGTTTTGCTAGAAACCCAAAATACTCGCATTGCTGGCAATAAATTGGCGCTGAGTCAGCCCGCAGTGAGTAAAGCACTAGGGCGATTGAGAGAATACTTTGATGACGAATTGTTTACTCGTGTCCATTCAGGTTTGAAGCCAACTCCACGTGCGTTAGAGCTTGGTGAACGGCTGCCAATGATCATGGAAAGCTTAGACGACGTGATTCTTGAAACTCCAAGCTTTGACCCTGCCGAGTATCAAGGCAACATCACGATTGCGATTAACGGTTTTATCTCGAACTGGCTTGGTGCGCGTTTATGCCTTGGTCTCATTCAAGAAGCGCCCAATGCTCAAGTCAATATTGTTAATTGGGGCTCTCAAACGCTGAAAAAATTGTTGGATGGCGAGATACAAGCAGCTATCAACTTTTCTCCAATCGACACGAATAAGCAGTTTACCCATCAGATTATCGGTGAGGATGACTTTGTCGGGTTGGTTAAAACCGGCCATCCATTAGTTGGCAAAGTGATTTCACAGCAAGAGATAGATGAAGCGGAATACGCGAGTTTGGTGATACCGGGGTGGAATGATATTCAGCCTTATATCGCCAAGCATTTGTCGACAGAGCAGCTTAAAGTCAAAGCAAGAAGCTCGTATTTGCACACGCTATTAGAGGTCATTAAACAAAGTGACATGATTCTACCGTGTTCCAAGCAGCTTGCTCTTTATCTTCATGAAGAGTTCGATTATCTCTCTTTTCCTGATTATGCACCGGAAGAGCTCAAAAAAATCGTGTTGGTGGAATCTCATAACAAGAGAATGCACCCGATGAATCAATGGCTTAAGCGTAAAATTATCACTACCTCCCAAGCCATCATAAAAGAAAAGCAATAAGCCTCTCAAATGAGAGGCTAGGTTATTGTTAGTAGTTGTTATTGTTAGCAGCTGTTATTGCCAGTTAATTAACACTAATCACTCGCAATTCAGTCGTTATTCCCCGCTATTGAGTAGTGACCTGTGGGAAGTTGTGCATCTCACCTGATGCTACCGCTTCATCACTAGGACGGTATGCACGAACCGCAAAGTTCCAGCCATCATCGTTTACTTCAATTACGTTATTTGCAGCGTCACAGGTTTGCCCTTTGGGCGCAAAGTGGATCGTGTAAGAACCGTCTTTATTGGGTGTTGATGTCGTTGAATCAGCACTGTTGTTCGTCATCAACCAGCCTTGGCTTGAATAGGCCGTAATTGACCAATAACCGCCTTCGTCATAACGTAATGAGGGTGCTTCAAACGTGATGTTTGCACATTCTGTTTTACCTGTGCCCGCTCGTGATGTATACACAGCATGCTCTGCCGGCATACCAGCCCAACCTACCGCAGTACCAATCATAAACTGCTTGTTATCTGATGTGGCTGTGATGTTTGGTGTGAAGGCTTCTTCTGTCTTGATGTCATTAACTAGCTTCTCCCATTTTGCTCGGACGTTATCTCGAGAAGCATCATCCCAATCTGAAGCAGGTTCAAAAGGCTTAGCTGATTTCGCATTAATGACCGCCGCATCTTGCAGTCGATGCGCTTCATCTGCGCCAGCACTTGTTGCAGTTCGCATCAGTATGTAGATGTAGTCTGAACCTGCGATTTCTGAGTCGATGTAAATTTCTTCGCCACCATAAATGGCCATGTGGTTATCATGATTGTTATTGAAGATATGCATGATCTGGTACGCATCGCCTTTCGCCAGCTTGAATGTTGCGCCTTCTGAGACATCGACAACCGCGGTTGAATAGAGCAGGTCGGTGTTAGAGCGGATAATCATTTGGTTCTCTACCGTTACGTTCTCGCGATTATGCTCAAAAACATTAACCGGTTGATGCTCTAACTGTTGAGTGAAGTAAAGGTCGCTTTCTGCACGAGCGAAGTTTTCGTCGGTTACTTCAACTGCTGCCATTGTTTGCATTGATGTGATGGTAATCAGTGTTGCTAAAATGGTCTTTTTCATATCGTTTACCTTGAGGTCGTCATTAGGAGATGACACTAATGTATCGGTTTGGTGGTGATTCTAAAAATGAATTGATGTTATTTAGATAATAACTGAAAGAAATTGAAGGGCCGGTTATTGTGAAGCTTAGAGAGAGTTGTGACTGTTTTTTGTTCGTTTGGTGAAAGTTTTTTGCACGGAGACTGGTCGTTAATTAATGAAGCGATGCTTTGTTCATTAACTAAGGCTTTATCGGCAGGTAAGGCTTTAGTTAATGACTGAGGTATTCGCGCTTTTAAGCACTATGCTTTAGTTATGACTAAAAGAGGATTAATTATGAAATGGCTTATCTTATCTGTAACGCTATTGTTTGTGGCGGGATGCCAATCGACAGGCTCTGACACATCTTCACATGATCAAATGAATCGAGTTCATTCTGGTGGGTGTAGCAGCTAATCCTTTTTTGAAAATACTTTTTAGCTGCTGTTATTATCATTTCTGTCACTGTTCTTATAAATAACTCACCTCTACAAAGCCTTGCGATTACGTGAGGCTTTCTTCTATGTAAAACAACGCATCCCTACCGATTTATGTTGTAAATTTGTGAATCTGAACTGTCTATATTCTAGGCTGTGTACTGGATCTCATTTGTTATTTGAGTCCCTTGCTAAGGTAAATAATGAATGTGTACTACCAATCACTTTACTCAACTTAAGAGGTTTCTATGCTAGGTGAAAATCACTCTCTTGTTCACGAATGTCCTGAAATGAAAGACAAAATTGCTGAGCTTGCTAAAACTGACGATGGCTTTGCAGAAGATATGAAGACATACGACAACCTTGATAAAGAGATTCGTAAACTAGAGCTGAAAGATTCACCCATTGATGACGGCTCGATGCACCAATTGAAACATGATCGTTCTGAGCTTAAAGATTCACTGCATGCTCGTTTAACGGGCTAGTGAGTTGGTAATTTTGCTGACTAGCTAAGTTAAATCGTTAGATCGCTAAACGGTTACTGCAGGTTTAGACAATAAAAACTCCTTCGGGAGTTTTTTTTCGTTTCTGCATTCCAGTCTCTATCTGAACGCATAAGAATATTTGGATATAAGAAACCGTAGATATAGACAAACTCAGTTAGCACTAAGGTTTTGTAAATAGGGTGGATATAAAAAAGCTTAGCGCGGGGGACGCTAAGCTTCGTAGTTAAGTATGTTCTTGAACCATGTTTAGGCTGGTGGGGTTAGCCTACTTGAGAAAAGCTCACTACCTTGCTTTGTAGTTTCTCTTTCAGGTAATCCGTTACTGCTTGCTGCTCTGATTCACTCATGTACAGGCCAAGCTTGGTTCTGCGCCACAAGATGTCTTCGTCAGTCATCGCCATCTCTTCATTGATCAAGTAATCGATCTCAACTTGATAAACGCCATGCGCTTCGTTTGAAAATTGGCTGCCAAGGTCTGCTTCACTATTCGCGCCTTCCAGTAGCTTCCACGTGTAAGTACCAAATTGAGTCACGTAGCGAAGTAACAACGCTTCAGATGCCCAAGGGTATTTAGTGTGGATCATCTTCGCAAGTTGCTCTCTGCTGCAACTAAAGTTACCACCTGGAAGCGTGTCGTTCGCTGTCCATGGCGCACCCATGTTGGTTAGGTGTGGCTCAAGCTTCTTAAGTGCCGCTTCGCCTAGCTTACGGTAAGTGGTTAATTTGCCACCGAAGATCGAAAGCAGTGGTGCTTGATCTAGCTCTGCGTCCAATTCCAATGTGTAGTCACGAGTGATCGCTTGTGGTGAATCAGATTCGTCGTCACAAAGTGGTCTTACGCCACTGTATGTCCAAACCACGTCTTCACGGCCAAGCTGTTTAACAAAGTGCTGGTTAACGATATCAATCAAGTAATCCACTTCGACATCATCAATTGCGACGTTACGTGGGTCGCCTTTGTATTCAAGGTCGGTGGTGCCGATGATCGAGAACTTATCTAGGTAAGGGATCATGAACACAATGCGATTGTCTTTGTTTTGCAGAATGTACGCTTGTGGTTCGTCATGAATGCGTGGCACAACAATGTGTGAGCCTTTGATAAGACGAATGTTACGAGGCGAAGCCTGCTCTAATCCATCATCAAAGAACTGTTTAACCCAAGGACCAGCAGCGTTAACAAGCGCTTTTGCTTTGCGTTCAAAGCGTTGGTTTGTCATCACATCAAGGATCGTTACATGCCAAACACCACCTTCGCGGTGCGCTTTTTCAACACGGCAGTAGTTACGTACTTCTGCGTTGTTTTCTTTTGCTGCCAACACGTTGAGCAATACCATACGAGCATCATCAACCCAGCAATCTGAGTATTCGAAGCCTGTCTTCATTTCTGGTTTCAGTAGCCCTGATTTTGCTAGGTTGACTGTCTTACTTCCAGGAAGAGTGGTGCGCTTACCCAAGTTATCGTAAAGGAATAGGCCACAGCGAATCATCCAAGCTGGGCGTAAAAATGGTCGATGAGGTAAACGGAAACGCATTGGCTGAGCAACGTGAGGCGCTTTTCTTAACAAGACTTCACGTTCAGCGAGTGCTTCCGAAACCAAACGAAATTCGTAATGTTCAAGGTAGCGTAGGCCACCGTGGATAAGCTTTGAGCTAGCGGAAGACGTTGCAGACGCGAAATCATTTGCTTCATATAAGCCAACGTTTAGACCACGACCTGCTGCATCTGCCGCGATGCCTGCACCATTGATGCCGCCGCCAATCACGATCAAGTCTAAAGTGGAAGGTGTACTGTTGTTTGAATTATTTTGTTGAGCACTCATGGTTTTGACCTCTTTCTGAGCGAACGAGCATTTTAGAACATAATTGAATCCTATATGAACTTTCGTTTGCGGTCATTTATTATTTTCGTTTATGCGCGTTTTATGTGATTTGGGCATAAAAAAACCTCTGCTTATGAAGGCAGAGGTTCAAATAAGTCTAATTCGAGCATAGAAGCGACAGTGACAGCGAGCAAGTTTTACTTTATTAACTTTTCTATAAAGAATCGTGAATCATTTAAGAAAGTGGCGTCACTGAGCTCTTATGTTTAGTTATTCGCTCATAGGACGAGCGGTATCGATCACTTCTAATGGTATTGCGGAATCTTTAAGGATGTTGAGAATCTCTTCTGGTGGCTGCTTATTAGTAAACACCATGTGGGCTTGAGAGATATTACCGAGCTTAACCATCGCGTTACGGCCAAACTTAGTGTGGTCGACGGCTAAGAAGATGCTGCGACTGTTTTCGATGATGGCTTGTTTCACTCGAACTTCGTGGTAGTCAAAATCGAGTAACGAGCCGTCAAAGTCGATGCCACTGATGCCCAAGATACCGAAATCGAGGCGGAACTGCTTCACGAAATCGAGTGTCGCTTCACCGACAATGCCACCATCGCGGTTACGTACTTCACCGCCCGCCAAGATAACCTTGATCTCAGGGTTCGGTAGAAGGATGCTTGCAACGTTAATGTTGTTGGTCACAACTCGTAGCTGTTTGTGGTTTTTGTTGAGTGCGCGAGCAACCGATTCAGGTGTGGTGCCGATATCAACGAACAAGGTTGCGCCATCTGGGATATGTTTAACCAGCTCGTCGGCGATCACGTCTTTTTCGTTGAAGTTAAGCGCTTTACGCGTGTTATAAGAGGTGTTTTCTGAGCTTAAAGGAATGGTTGCACCACCGTGATAGCGACGGATTTTGTTGCTATCGGCAAGTTCATTGAGGTCTCGTCTGATGGTTTGTGGGCTAACATCGAACTTTTCAACGAGCTCATCGGTACTCACATATCCTTGTGTTTTTACCAGATCTACAATCTGCTGGTGTCTTGGTATCTGCTTCACTTAACTTACCACTCCCTGCGCGCAAAGGGCTCTAGCGCGTCAAAATCGAAAATATAAACTCACACTATTGTGCTCGAATTGATGAAAAGAGAGAAGTAATGATGGTAAGGAATCATGTCTAAACCGCAAAAACGCTGCTCAAAACATGGAATTTGAGCCTGAAACGCAAAAAAGAGCACAAAATAGTGCTCTTTTTAGTTTCGTTTGCTGAGGTTCGAACAATCGAATCGATTAATAAGGGATTATTCGTGCTCCTCTGTTAACTCACGCTTAGATTACTCTTCGTCGTCATCGTGCAGTTCAGACCAAACCTGTGCACACTTGATAGCACGCTTCCAACCTTTGTAACGGCGGTTACGCTTCTCTTCGTCGTGGTGTGGCATGAAGGTACGGTTAAGAACGGCTTTGTCTTGAAGCTCGTCAATGCTGTCCCAGAAACCAACCGCTAGGCCAGCAAGGTAAGCGGCACCAAGAGCCGTTACTTCTGTTACTTCCGGGCGGTGAACTTCAGTATCCAGCACGTCTGATTGGAATTGCATTAGGAAGTTGTTCGCTACTGCGCCGCCATCAACACGTAGTTTCGCTAGCTTGATGCCTGAATCCGCTTGCATCGCGTCTAGTACGTCACGCGTTTGGTAAGCAATGCCTTCCAGCGTTGCACGGATGATGTGGTTAGAGTTAACACCACGAGTTAGGCCGACAATCGTACCGCGAGCATAAGCATCCCAGTAGGGTGCGCCTAGGCCAGTAAATGCAGGAACCACGTAAACGCCGTTTGAAGAGTCTACTTTGGTTGCGAAGTACTCAGAGTCTTCTGCACCAGCCAGTAGCTTCATTTCATCACGTAGCCATTGGATAGATGCGCCACCCATGAATACCGCACCTTCAAGCGCGTATGCAGGCTCGCCTTTAGGGCCACATGCTAGCGTTGTTAGTAGACCATTCTTCGATGTTACTTTCTCTTGGCCTGTGTTCATTAGAAGGAAACAACCCGTGCCGTAAGTATTCTTAGCTTGGCCTGCTTCTACACACATTTGACCGTAAAGTGCAGCTTGTTGGTCACCCGCAATACCCGCGATTGGGATACGCGTACCGCCTTTACCACCAAGGTTCGTTTGACCGTATACCTCTGAAGAGCGTTTTACTTCTGGCATCATGACTGCTGGAATGCCCATTTCATCAAGTAGCTTCTGATCCCAGCATAGGTCATTGATGTTGAACAACATAGTACGTGACGCGTTGGTATAATCCGTAACGTGAACACGTCCTTGAGTCATCTTCCAAACTAACCACGTATCAACTGTACCGAACAGTAGTTTGCCAGCTTCTGCGTCTTCGCGAGCGCCTTCAACGTTGTCTAGAATCCATTTTACTTTGGTACCTGAGAAATACGGGTCAAGGACTAAGCCTGTATTGTCACGTACGTAGTCTTCTAGGCCACGTGCTTTAAGGTCTTCACAGATGTCTGCTGTACGGCGACACTGCCATACGATGGCGTTATAAACCGGCTTACCCGTTTCTTTGTTCCAAACAATGGTGGTTTCACGTTGGTTAGTGATACCGATACCCGCTAGCTCGTCGCTGCGAATGCCTGCTTTAGCAAGTGCTTCAACCAATGTAGAGCTTTGAGTTGCCCAGATTTCCATTGGGTCATGCTCAACCCAACCTGCTTTAGGATAAATCTGAGTAAATTCGCGTTGAGAAGAGCTTACGATGTTTGCATCGTGGTCGAGGATTACAGCGCGAGAGCTTGTGGTGCCTTGGTCTAGGGCAACAATGTATTTTTGCTCGGTCATGGTAAGAATCCTTTTTCTTTTGTTATTTATATTTTAGTAAATGTAGGGGCGCTTAGTGATTAAGCTTGAGCTTGTTCAGCTTCTTCTTCTGTTTCACATTGGTTTGGAATTGTGCAGCCTTGGCCTTCTACTGGTAGGTAAGCACCGATAACACGTGGGTACAACCAACCACCAAAACACGCACCAGCAATTGGAGCAAGAATTGGAACGATGAAGTAAGGAATATCACGAGCACCGCTTAGTGCGAAATCCCAACCTGTAAAGTAAGCGAACAGTTTTGGTCCGAAGTCACGAGCAGGGTTCATTGCAAAGCCCGTCAGTGGACCTAAAGAACCACCGATAACCGCGATAAGAATACCGATCAGTAGAGGGTTCATTGCACCGCGAGATGCGCCGTTGTTCTCATCACCTAACGCTAAAATGGCAAACATCAACACTGCAGTAATCACGAATTCCACAGCAAAAGCGCCGAAGAAAGAGAGTGAAGCATGTGGGTAAGTCGAGAAGATACCAGCAGTTGATAGTGCGTCTTGGCTGCTACGAACAAAGTTATGTGCGATTTCGTAGTCAGTAAATAGGTTGCTGTACAGGCTGTAAACCAATGCTGCAGAGCAGAAAGCGCCAAGCAGTTGCGAAATGATGTAAGGCACCACTTTCGCTTTATCAAAACCATGGAACATGGCCAGTGCAATCGTTACGGCTGGGTTGATGTGTGCGCCTGAAACGCCGGCAGTACAGTAAATTGCAATCGCAACACCGAAGCCCCAGATGATGCTGATTTCCCATTGTCCGAATGTCGCACCAGTTAATACCAGAGCGGCCACACAGCCAACGCCAAAGAATATGAGTAATCCTGTACCGATAAATTCAGCCAAGCATTGCCCAAATAAAGAAGGGTGTTTGTTTGTTGTCATGTTCGAGTCCTTTTTAGTTTTGCTTATCTAGCACGTGTATTGTGCATATATTTGCTAACTCGAAAATAAACGAACATCAAAAGTGAGCGTTTGAGCATAAAGTTGTTAATTAAAGTCACTTGAAATGTTAATCCGAACACTTTTGCTCGAAAAAGATGCTCGCATGAACGTCATTGCTCGAATTGATAGGTTGCGAAGTCGCTCAAACTACCTATATGTAAATGAATGCGCAACTGGTACGAGGAGTTTATGTTTGGATTTGTGATGCTACTTCGTGAGTGGCGGATTATTAGACTTAATTAGGGAGGGCAGTGTGATGTTTTTGCTATGTAACAAGGGCGTTAACAAATGAGCTTATATGCATAAATGAATAAACTGCCAACTATGTTGTAGTTTGGCAGTTTTCATTTGGGTGTATGTTCTTGTTATACGAGATGAACTTACCGCTCTAAACCAGAGCTGCCACTTTTCCTTTCGAAACCAATTGAGCTCGGATTGAGTCATACGCCCAGTTGAATGCTATCGCGTAAAGTACGAAGAAAATAACTAGGCCGATGTCCATGATCAGTACGGTTAGGAAATCGAGTTGTAGAACCCACATCAAGACAGGCAAAGTCACTGTCATTAAGCCAAGCTCAAAACCTAATCCGTGCAGAACACGTATTTTCTTGGTTCTTTTGCTTCGGTCTGCTCCGTAAATTTTGTCGTAGCCATAGTTGTAAACGTAGTTCCACGCCATCGCTATCAATGATATTGCGAGCGCTAAGCCTGCCATTTCGCCTGCGCCGTTTCCTGTAATATAGGTTGCAAGCCCTGCCATCAAAATCAAAGCTGCTAATTCAAATAGCACCATGTGCAACATGCGTTCTTTATGTGACATTTTTCTAACTCTCTTTACGATTAAATAGCCGCCGATGGGCTAATGACTTGCCTAGATAATATCTATTTAACTGATAATATAAAGATAGTTAGCATCACATATGGTGATAGTAAGTGTGGGAGATACCGAATGTACAACATAGAACAGCTGAAGATGTTTGTGTATGCCGTTGAATTAGGGTCATTTTCTGCCAGTGCTCGTGAGTTGGGCAAGGTCCAGTCGGCGGTAAGCCAAGGTATCAGTAATCTTGAAATAGATTTTAATGTTCAACTTTTTGACCGTTCGACACGTAAACCAACCCTGACGGCGCAAGGTCAGCAGATCTTCAAACAGGTCAAAGCGATTATTCTACAAGTGGAAGATCTCAATTCATCGGTCAATGCCATCAATAATCAAGAGGAAGGGCTACTGCGTATCGCTTTAGATGATGCCTTGTTACTTCCTTCATTGCCGAAGGTGTTGGATAAGTTCAGCCGAACATTCCCAGCTACCGAAGTAGAGTTAATGGCTGCGGCGAGTACCGATGTGAATCGCTTGGTGTCACAAGACCGCGCAGATATCGGCCTGATGTTTACTGACCTCGCTTTTCATGCCGATTCAGAGCCGTGCTTTATCGGTAATCTGCCTTTTGTTGCTGTGTGTCATCCAAGTCATGCTTTAGCTGAAGTGTCGGTTGCGAAGTTACCCGACTTTATTTCTCATCGACAGCTTATTCTACGAGGCAACAAAGGTAAGGTGATTGACCATTTTCCCGTGGTAGCGGGCAAGGTGTGGTGGGCGAACAGCTTTGTTGCTATCAAGGAGATGATCGTACATAGCTCGGTGGGTTGGGCATACTTACCGAGTTATTTGGTGGAACATGAGATTCAACAAGGGAAGCTTAACCAGATAAACGTCTCGTTTGACCATAAAACATGGTCGCCTCCTGTCGATTTAGTGATCTCCAAGAAAGCGATGAAAGGGCCGGGCTTGCTGTGGTTGGAAGACAATCTCAAAACCTTACTCGATTGATCTTTTCCAAACCGTAGACAAATGAAAGGGCTTACCCCGAAAAGTAAGCCCTTAGTTTTTCTAATCTTCTGCTAGATGCTAGATGCTAGATGCTAGATTTAACCGTCAGACCGTTGTAGTACTTGTCTTTCATCTTAAGCGCAACGTTCACTAGATAAATCAGCACGGGTACTTCAATCAGTGGACCGATAACGCCTGCAAACGCTTGGTCTGAGTTGATACCGAATACTGAGATAGCAACGGCAATCGCTAGCTCGAAGTTGTTACCGGTCGCTGTGAATGCGATTGACGCGTTCTTGTCGTATTCAATGCCCATCTTCTTACCAATGAAGAAGCTGATGAAGAACATCGCAGTGAAGTAGATGGTTAGAGGAACCGCAATCAACAATACGTCCATTGGCAGTTCAACAATCATCTCGCCTTTTAGGCTGAACATCAGCACGATAGTCGCCAGTAGAGCAATCAGTGTGATTGGTGAGATACGTGGAATGAACACATCGTTGTACCACTGCTCGCCTTTCATCGACACTAGGATCTTACGGCTTAGGAAGCCTGCTAGGAATGGGATACCTAGGTAGATAAGTACACTGTGTGCAATATCGATCATTGAGATATCAACCATCATGCCTTCGTAACCGAATACCGGTGGTAGAACGCTGATGAATAGCCACGCCATAAAGCTATAGCTCACCACTTGGAATGCACTGTTCAAGGCAACCAACGCCGCGCCGTATTCTTTGTTACCGCCGCCGATGTCGTTCCAAACCAGAACCATTGCCACACAACGAGCAAGACCAATCAGAATCACGCCGACCATGTAACCTGGGTGGTCACCTAAGAATGTTAGCGCCAACACAAACATCAGAATTGGGCCAACAAGCCAGTTCATGATCAAAGATAGTTTGATGGCTTTCTTATCTTTTACCACGGTGCCTAGCAGGTTGTAGTTAACCTTAGCCAGAGGTGGGTACATCATTAAGATAAGGCCAATTGCCAGTGGAATGTTGGTTGTGCCAACAGACATTGATTCGTTCCACTGTTCGATTTGTGGGAATAAGGTGCCAAGCAGTACACCAATGCCCATGGCGATGAAGATCCACAGCGTTAAGTAGCGATCGAGAAAACCTAATTTTGGCTTCATGATATTATCTCTTTAGTTGGTATCGTTAATCGTCGAAAAGCGATATTTAAAGGCAAAAAATACGCTTAGTTTATTGTTTTCGACAAACTAAGCGTGGTTAATCTATTTTAAAATAATGTCGATAAGCGATTCAAATTGCTGAATATTACCTCGGTTAATGCGATAGCACATCTTCGGTGGTATCGATTCAGCAGTGATGAAGCCTGAGGTTTTCAAGATTCTTAGGTGCTCTGATACTGTTGATTGAGCCAAGCCTAATTCACTCACCAAGTCACTGTTCAAACAGCCGCCCGATTTTTCTAACGTTGAAAGGATACTCAATATACGAACTCTTGCCGGGTGAGCGAGCGCTTTCGCTAGAGTTGCCATTTGCTTTTCAGCTTCGACATCACCATGTCCGATTGGCAGAGCACAGCCAGCAGTTGTAGAGCAAGTTTCGTTCATATTGATGTTTCGCTTTCCATAATCGTTAAAAGACGATTAATAGTAAGCCCATTTTATACAAGGGTCAATGTGATCTTTCAATTTGCTCTTAAGTTGGATACGAAAACCGTTACTTACTATTGAAATTCAACGGACTAAGACTTAGATGAACCAAACCAGTATAACGGCCATTTTTGTTGTGAATCGCTGTTATTCAATAACGCACCAATACCGACCAAAGCGATGCTGCCGATTAATACTGGAGTAAATAAGAACGTCCAATCCACATGCGCAGTACCTGCTAAAGCTATCACAATAGGATTAGCGCCAGCAGGTGGGTGAACCGCTCGACAGTATTGCATTAGCATGATGGATGAGCCGACTGCGATTGCCATGGTTAAATAGGCATCCCCAAAACCATATAACGCGATTAGGCCAACAGCAGCCGAAATAAAGTGGCCCGCAATGACGTTTCTAGGTTGAGCTAACGGCGATGTAGGCACAGCAAATAGAAGCACACAAGTGGCGCCAAATGGAGCCATTAGCCACGCAACCCCAGAACTTTCTGCTAATAAGCACAAGATTAAGATACCTAGCGTACCGCCAATAAAACCTTTAATCAGTTGGCTTATGCTTGCTTTCGGAGGAAGAGCTCCACCACCAGATAGTTTACCGATCATAATCATTTCCTCTTGTTATCTCTTTTTATTGCAAGTGTACAGATCTGTACTGTTTGATTTGAATGATACAGATCTGTACACTTCTTGCAACGAGAAATTGAGCTCTACGATTTCAGAGCGATTTTAAGGTTGATTAACGATGAGTAAAAAAGATTTGATTCTGGATGTAGCGGAATCGCTATTTAATCAGTATGGCTATACCGCTGTTGGGGTAGATATGATTCGTGATGAGGCGGCGGTATCTAAAACCTCCATGTACCGCCATTTTGGTTCAAAAACTAAGCTGATTGAAGCAGTGTTAGAAAGGCGTCATCAGCGTTTCGAGTCGAGTTTAGAAGCAGAACTGTCATCAACCTCAGGATTGCAAAACCAACTCGATGCGCTGTTAGATTGGCATCTTGCGTGGTTTGAACAACCTGACTTCAAAGGCTGCATGTTCATGCACGCACTAGCCGAATTTAAAGAGTCGGAAGATGACATTGCGATGCTCTCGCGACAGCACAAGGCTTGGCTCAAGAGTACTATTTACAAAGTAGTCAGTGGTGGCGAAGAGGTAGACGTTGCAACATTAGAATTACGCAGTGAATCAGTCATGACCTTCATTGAAGGACTTATCGTGAGAAGTGAGTTTGGTGAGTTAGACGCGAGCTTAGATTCAAACTCAGATTTAGGCGCTGACTCAAAGAAAAAAGCCTATCGAAAAGCATTGCATTCACTGGCTACTCTAGCGATATAATCGAACGCAGAACCGTTACACAAGATAACGAAAAATCATAATTTGCACTTTAATTTTTACTAATAGGTAAGCCCTGAAATGCCACAACAGAACATCAAATTTATCGCTGCTGATATGGACGGCACTCTGCTTAATGAACACGGAAAGTTAGACCCAGAATTTTTCAACCTTTACGGGCGACTAGAAGCCCAAGACATTATTTTTGCTGCGGCATCGGGTCGTCAGTATTACAGCCTGATGGAAACATTTTCTCCGCTAAAAGATCGCATGATGTTCGTTGCTGAAAACGGCACATTAGTGATGCACAAAGGGCAAGAGCTCTACAGCTGCTTACTTGATACTGATGCCATCAAAGACATCATCAAAGAAGCGCGTGCGATTGAAGGTGCACACGTTGTACTTTGTGGTAAAAAGTCTGCATACATTGAAACCAAAGATGAGCGTGCTTTAGCGGAGATCTCTAAGTACTACCATCGCCGAGAGCAAGTAGAAGACTTACTGGCGGTAGAAGACGATTTCATCAAGGTGGCTATCTGTCACTTCGACGGTTCACAAGAGAAAGTGAACCCAACTATTGATGCCAAATTCGGTGAGAACTACCAAGTGGTTGTCAGTGCAAAAATTTGGTTGGATGTAATGAACGCTGAAGCGTCAAAAGGTGCGGCGATTAAACATCTACAGAACACATTAGGTTTCACTTACGAGCAGACCATGAGCTTTGGTGACTACCTCAATGACTTGGAAATGCTAAAAGAGAGCTACCACTCTTACGCGATGGAAAACGCCCATCCTAAGCTGAAAGAGATTGCGCGTTTTGGCGCGCCAAGTAACGTTGACGCGGGTGTGTTCCAAGTACTTGAGAAGTTGCTAGCGTAACGCTCTTAAGCTCGACCCGATTTTTGTCAAAGCCAACTCGTGAACATGAGTTGGCTTTTTTGTTCGTTAGTGTTGAATTTAGTTAAATTTGAACGATTGTTCAGGTTGTTGTAGTCTGAAGATAAATTGGATGCCTGCTTTTACTGCAGACATGCCTTATCAATGATCACTTGGAATGACGATGAGCAAGAAACTTCAACTCGATATTATTTCTGACGTAATGTGCCCATGGTGCGTAGTCGGCTACAAAAACTTAGAGCAAGCCATTATAGAACTTGGTTTAGCGGAGCAAATTGAACTTGAATGGCAGCCGTTTGAGTTGAATCCAGATATGCCGCAAGAAGGTGAAAACCTGCGTGACCATATCATGAGAAAATACGGCTCTAGCGCAGAAGAGAGTCAAAGTTCACGCGAACAGCTTGCGGCGCGTGGCAAAGCGGTTGGTTTCGATTTCAATTTCTATGACAGCATGAGAATGGTGAATTCACGTCACCTACATGTGCTGCTCGATTTCGCGTTGGCGCATGGCAAACAGACTGAGTTAAAGCTACGCTTCTTTACTGCTCATTTTTCAGAGCAGAAAGATTTGTCCGATCTTGAGGTTATCGCGCAAGAACTTGAAGCAGTTGGCTTAGACTCAACGAAAGCACTGAAGCGCCTAAAGAACATCGATAACTTGAAGCAAATTGAAGCGCAAGAGTTTGAATGGCAACGCATGGGAATCTCAGCGGTTCCTACCGTGGTATTCAACCGCAAGAGTGCGGTCACTGGTGCGCAGACGGTCGAAACGTACAAGCAAATTCTTCAAGAACTTATTGCTGAATCATAAGCCGATTATTGGTATCAATTAGAGTCTGAATTACATGGAATCATTGTCACTCGCTCAAGCGCAAAAAATTGTACTGCTTTCGCAAAAATTGCCACCTAAAAAGCAACGCAATGGAGGAACTTTGGCGAACACGCTGTCTGCGATTGAAAACCTTGGGTATGTTCAAATTGATACCATCTCTGTGATTCAGCGAGCTCACCACCATACGCTGTGGAATCGTAATCAAGACTACAAGCTTGATCATCTCGACAAGCTGCTAGAGCGTCGAGAAGTGTTTGAGTATTGGTCGCACGCTGCTGCTTATCTGCCTATGCGCGACTACCGCTTCAGCCTGCATCGAAAGAACGGGTTTGCGACCGGTAAGCTTAAGCATTGGTATAAAAAGGATGATGCACTGATGGCGCATGTTCTCAAACGCATTGAGAGCGAAGGGCCATTAATGGCGAAAGACTTTGAAGGGGATAGACCAAACCCCGGCGGATGGGGCGGTAAACCTGCCAAACAGGCACTAGAGACTTTGTTTATGCAAGGTGACTTAATGGTGCCGAGCCGAGTGAACTTCCATAAGGTGTATGACCTAACCGAGCGAGTTTTGCCGAGTGGCATTGATACCTCAGAACCAACGGAACAAGAGTACATCGAGCATCTAATTACGCGTTATTTAGAAGCTAATGGTGTGGGAATAGCGTCGGAAATGAGCTATCTACTCAAGAACACAAAACCTCTGATTCAGACAACACTCCAGCAGATGCTTGAAGATAAGCAGTTGATGAAAGTAGATATTCAAGGCTCTGATTACTATGTTCTGCCAGGTGCTTTTGATCTGCTGAATCAACCTCTTTCCAGAACCAAGCTTAAGATACTGTCTCCGTTTGATAACTTGCTGATTCAACGAAAGCGAATGCAATCATTGTTCAACTTTGATTACCTTCTTGAGTGCTATGTTCCAGAAGCTAAGCGTCAGTTTGGTTATTTTAGCTTACCGATTCTCTGGCAAGGTGGGCTGGTGGCACGAATGGATTGTAAGGTCGATAGGAAGAGTGGTTTGCTCAATATTCGTAACTTGGTTGTTGAAGACAGAGTTAAAACTCATGAGTCATTGATTTACGCTTTGTGCGAAGAACTAAAGCACTTCATGGTGTTCAACCAATGTGATGAGATGATCGTCCATAACACCACACCTTCTGAGTTTGGTAAACGCTTGATGAGCTATTGGCAAACAGTCTAGCGGTCTTTGTTGTTTAGAAAGCGGTTAGTTACTCAGAAAGAGCGGCTAATAAAAATTCGACAAAAGTTCGGTTCTTTAAAGAAAGTTGCTTAGTTTTGTAGAGCAAGTGAATCGGCTTTGGTAACGGCGCCATGCCGGGCAAGATCTCCAATAGCATCCCACGCTCAATTTCTTCGGCAACTAAGATAGTCGGCTGTAACAACACGCCTACGCCTTGTAGAGCGGCATATCGCAACACATCACCATTATTCGACATCAAGCGCACACGCTCTTTATTCGGTGTGGCGTGAGGGGCTTGGCTGCTATAGCTGAATCCAAGCGATGGGTGTTGTGCAAGGTCTTCCAACACACGAATCTCAGCATGTTGGTTAAGGTACTCAGGAGCCGCGCAGTAACACATCTCATAATCCCCTAAGTATCTGGCGACTAAACTGGAGTCAGACAGGTCACCGATTCGCACAATCAAATCAATATCGGATGAATAAGGATCGACAAGGTCGTTGTTCAGCACGAGTTCGACATTAATCGTTGGGTGATGCGCGAGGAACTTAGCCACAATCGGGGCAAGCACCTTGTTCCCATAGGTGACGGGGCAGTTTATCTTTACCGTCCCCTGTGGCTGATTTTCCAAGGTTTGAATCAGGTTTTCAGCATTGCTGATGTCTTCGAGAATTCGTTTACATTCTCGATAATAAAGTTGACCTGAATCGGTTAAAGACTGCTTACGCGTGGTGCGATGAATCAGTTGAGAGTTGAGGCTCGTTTCGAGATGGTGGACATGTTTACTGATCATGGTTGCCGACAGGTTGAAGTGGTTGGCGGCACTGCGAAAACTGCCTTGCTCGACCACGTAAACGAAGACCTTCATGCTGGTTAACTTATCCATTGAACACTCTTGGTTGATAAACAATAAACAAAAGGTGAGTTTATCAATTATTAGGGGTTAATTATATTAATGGTAAACCGATAATTAACTAAAATAAGAGCGTGAAATGCCTCAGACGAATGAAACCATCTTTGTTACTGCAGAACTTAAGATTAAAACCAACATTGATCGTGACGCTGCGATTGAAGCCATCGAACAGTTTTGCCTAGATATGCAGAGTGAGCCGGGCTGCTTACAGGCGATAGCAACCTATGATCAAAACCAAAGCGACCGAGTTATCTTGCTTGAGCAATACGCAAACCGTGAGGCGATCAATCAGCATTTTGTGACGCCTCATACTCAAGCGTTTATTGAGCGTGATATAACGGAATTAGTACAAGCATTTGAAACGCAACGTGGACCTATCAAAACACAAGAGCAGGAGATCTAAGCCATGAAATGGGGAATCCTAGGAACCAGCTTTATCTCAGGTGTAATGGCGGATGCGATTAAAGGCGATGCTCAAAGCGAGCTGTATGCCGTCGCTGGTCGTACTGAAAAAACACTTAACGAGTTTGCAGCCCAATATCAACCAACACTAACCTTCAACAGCTATGAAGCCCTGATTGAAGATGAGTCAGTCGACATTATCTACATCGCTCTACCAAATCACGTTCACCACGAATACGTGATTAAAGCGGCTCAAAAAGGCAAAGCGATCCTGTGTGAAAAATCGTTATCGGTTGATATGGAAAAAACCGAGCAAGCTCTGCAAGCGGTGAAAGCATCTAGCGTGTTCTTCGCAGAAGGTTTGATGTACTTACACCATCCATTGATTGCCAAGCTTCATCAAGAACTGGCAACTGGTGAGATTGGTGAAGTACGCTCTATTCAAGGTTCATACATTGCTGCGATTGATCAGTTTGTGAACCCTGCGAGCAAGGGCGCGCTATACAACTTAGGTTGCTACCCAATGTCGCTGATTCACTCTGTCGCACAACACCAGTTTGGTGAAAGTGTGTTTGATGATCTGCAGATCTCAGCAATCGGCCGACGTGGCCAAGATGGCAACATCTGTGAATCATCGGCGATGATGCGCTTCAACGACCATTTTACCGCGCAAATCCATACCGCAGAAGACCACGGCTTAAAGCATGGCTTCACGATTCTAGGCAGCAAAGGCTGTATTACTCTTGATACTAACCCATGGTTACCGACGGCAGAAAATACGTTTACGGTAGAGATCTATGAGACGTCGACACGTGAAGTGAAAGTCGAAGCGCAAGGCGATGGCTTCCATTATCAAGTACGCAATATCCGCCAAGCGGTTGAGCAAGGTAAGACACAGCTTGCTGCGCCAATGGCGAGTCACCAAGACTCTCGCGTGATCATTAAGTTACTGACTGAATGGGAACAAGCGGCGAGCTAAGATCTTCCTAAATTCCATATTCGACTCATGTTTGATTGCCTCGTCAGTGATCAAGCATGAGGCGTTTCCTCTATATCTTCCAGTAGACTCTTCCCAATAAATACTTTGCATTTGAAACAGCCACAGTGTCCAATGTCGGTTAAGACAATATTGACCGAAAAACCTTATTTTTTAAGGTGTTAAATAGGATGCTTACTTCATGCGTAAATCAGATAAGAAGATCGAAAATCAAATCAGAGACGTGTTAACGGACGTGTGTGAAGACACGTTAAAAGGCTTCGATGGTTTTCTGTGGGTGACTCATACGGTTAATTTCTCTTCATTCCCCCAAAGTTTGAAAATCGTCTGCGTATTCGATACCAATCAGGATAGAACGAATTTTCTAAATGGCGAAGGTCAGCAGAGTGTCTCTGTTGCTATCCAAAAGGCGTTTAGTCAGGTTGGGATTACATTGAAGAATATCGATAAGCACGTCAGTTTCGATACACAAGAAAATTGCGACCGCGACCATCAAGGGAAGTGGAACCATAGACTTTAAGAAGCTTTCGTAAGAGTCCTTATTGGTTCGTTAACTAAAGAACGAAAGCCTACGCGAGGTAGGCTTTGTTACTGAATTTTGTTTTGTTATTTAATTGCGGTGCAGAAGCTAACGTCTGAATGCTGAGTTTGTTGATCGTAGCTGTGGTAAAGCTCAAAGCAAGGGCGATCTTCGGTTTCGATACCGGACTCTATCACTTTACTCATCAGGTCGTCCCACGCTTTAGCGTATTGGCTTGGCTCGGTGATGGTTTGTCGCATCACTGCATATTGTCCGCCGGGAAAATCTTTCAATTCGATCCCATTTGGTACTTCAGTGTCGTCTGAAACCATCAAGCAGATGTCAGTACGGCATTTATCGTTCGGCGTGATTTCTGGATTGTCATGATAGATAAAGATGCAGCTGTTACCTGTTAATCCTTTCATTTCTGCCCATTGATAAAGACGACCGCTTGGTTCTTCATAACCCTGTCCATAGGGGCCTGTCACTCGTACATACGCTAGTTTTGACGGTTCGAATTGTTGCGTTTTCATTGTCCTACTCCATGTTGTTGGTTCGGAGTCAGTATATGAATTGCTTGCGGTTGCCGCGTTTCCATTCTTGCGCAACGTGTGTCCAATCTTGCTATTTCGCGTCAACTCAGAAAACGCTTGGTAATCTTCACAATCACGAAATGCCGTAGGAGTTACTCCAAAGTGTTGTTTGAATGCTTTGGCCAAGCTTTGCGAGGACGAGAAACCATATTCCAGTGCGATATTCAGGACTGGTTGCTTGGATTTGAAAAGATCATCAGCTGCGGATTCAAGCCTCAGTCGCCTGATGAAATCAGCAAGCGTCTCGCCTTGAATGGCCTTAAAAGTGCGATGAAAATGGTAAGGTGAAAAGTTGGCTAACGCCGCGACTTCGATTAGGTTGAGTTGCTCGTTAAAGTGTTTCTCTAAATAGCGGACAACGGGAATTAGCCGTTTATGATAGTCAACGTACATTGCTTTATTTACCACTCTCTGTTGTCATCGTTCGTGTTTAGATCACCGAGACTAGCTTATCTAAGTTGAGTTTCAATAGAGGAGCCTTGAAACTGAGATTAGATGCGTTAATCCAATCATCTCGTTATGTTCCTCTATCTACTAACGCGAGTATTTAACCTCAAAATTAGGTCGTATTTGTATTGAAGCCGTCATTTCCCCCTTAAGCTGGCGGTAGTTTCAGATTGTCTTCATTCGGGCATTCGATGGCACACTTAAATGCTCGTCGAACCGGGTGGCTTAACGCTTGAACTATGAACTTTTCTAGACGATACTTTTTTCGTACATTGTCCCCAAAGTTGATGTTTAATATGTTGATTTTAAACGAAGTATTTTGAGTGGTAATGGTATCGATTAGGACGTTTGAATCATGAAAACTTACATTTCTGGGCTGCTCGCACTTATACCGTCATGTTTAATCGCTGGCTACACTTTTGCTGTTGGTACAGCGGTTGTGCTGCCAGGGCAACATGAAGCTGGTGTTGATCTTTCGGGCTCCCCATTGTCTGCGAATGCCGTCATTGATTGGGAAATTGCGAACAGTGACCTCGTATTTGGCTCTTATGCAGATAAAACCGACAATAAGCGAGCTACGACAATTGGGTATATGTATAACCAAAAATTGGAGCTCAATTCTGGTTGGTTGGAGAACGACCTTCGTAATAACGCAGAGTTGCATGGCGTTAATTTTGAAGACTTCTTTCTCCATTTTTCTGAAGATACAGTGCTCGCAGAAGTCGATAACACCCACGGTGAAAATACTCTCTTAAGTGGAAAGCCTATGATCTTGGGCTATACAGCCAGTGAAGACCATGCTGGCTTTTGGCTGTATCAAGAGCCTCCGTGGGATGCTGATGTGTTTGAGAATTTCGAACTGGGCGGGGCTTTGTATGTCTATCATGCTGAACAGTTCGAACGTCTGACCTTTAAGTTCTCACAGTTTGCTGTCAGCGGCGAATTCTGGATTGAATACCCAACAGCTATTGACTCTCACGGAAGGGTTTCACAGTGGGAAAGGCTCGATGTAAAGAAAGACAAAACGCTCAATATGACCAGAAACCAATCGGTGATTTGGAACCTTCCGGGTAACTGGGTAAGAGCCACAAATCATGATGGCAGTGGGGTGAGTTATGGTGGCGGCCAGTATTTTGGTTCAACCTTTTTGAGAGAGGGTGGCCGTTTATACGTTGTGAGAGTTCGTTGGCAAAGTGAGAATGCAGACGACAGGCCGCGGTTAAAAGAAGTAAAACTCAAAAACAGCTTTCCAACCGTTAAGTTAACCGACGCTCCGACCACAACTCCGGATGGCAATGCTATCAGCCAATGGCGAAAAATTCGTGGCTTTGACGTGTCTGCAGACCTGAATGGCGATAACTACTTGTCGCCAAGCGAGTATCGAAATCGAACCAATAAGAATGCGACAGCGCGTTTTCGTTGGGAATCAAGAGTGGTGCCATTTGGTCGAATGTGGAGCACGAATTCATCTTGGTCGTTAACGAACGTCGCAAACGCGGATTATTTATCGGCCATTCATCGCTACTACAAGCAAAGCTGGGTAATCCAAGGTTTGAATGGTGCATACAACGACGACACAAATAAACTCATTGGCTCGAACCAGTTCTATGTCCATTCTGGCGGACATGTTCAAGAGTTAGGATCTGTTGCGGGTTCAAATCAAGCGGATGCTCTCTACACGCAACAATTTTCAGCGTTTCTCAAAAATCTATCTGCTTTAGAAAGTGATGCGTCTATTGGGTTGAACATTGGTACGGCGAACTTGCTGGGTCGAAATGGGCAGTCTCATCTTAGCGAAGCCGGGTCTTTGTATCTGAGAGAGCATTACATTTTTCCGTCTACTGGATTTAGTGGTTACTCGGGGATCTCTAAATTCTGGGATAATTCTGCGCTCGCCTACAATGGACAAAGAGTTATTTTTCAGGCGACAACGCGTTACGGGCGAGTCCAGTATCTTGGAAATAGTGAAGAGAATTGGAAGAAAGACCAATACTCGACCCTAGCGATTTACCACCTCAATCGACATGCTCAACACAGCTATTTTAATCAGTGGAACAATAGTTACGTCTATGGGAGTGATAACACGACTGCAGACACTTTCTGGCAAAGTGGTGTCCCTAAAAATATCGCTTATCAACCAAGTTCGTTATTAGCCGTTGATTTGGGAGAGCCGAGTCATCAGGTCCTACAGGGATTTGAGCCAATTCCTTTGATGCTGTCGACAACGACACCTCAACCCGCAGACTACACCATCGTTGGTGATTCATCGATGAGTGAAGTGGTGCATGCTGATCTGCCTAATGGTATGACTCACGTTCTACCTACGTTCACGTACTTTATGTATCAATCTAAAAATCAGGTGGTCTCTGGTGGCCCTGAAGATATGGTGTTAGCGAGAGAGTTCAGCAATGGTCGTGTGTTGTATCGCACGGATTTCCACGGTAAGAATTCGAGCTTATATGAGGCAGAGAAGCTGATGATTGTATTGGACGTGCCGATGAAGCCTGTCGATGAAAACGGCAACATCGGAGAGTATGTGACTGAAATTCATATTGGCGGTTATGAAGGGCTGTTCTTGCTTTATTAGAATTATTTAGATAGACGAAGGGGATCATTTGATAGAGCAGGAGGCAGAAGGCTCTAGAAATTTTGCATATCGACTGATTGATGACTGAAGCCAATTGATTTTGCCGCATTTAGTAGAGCTTGTTGGGTCTTGAATACCCTTGGTTTCAGCTTTCGGTCGGACTCTAAGAAACTATTTATTCCCCATTTGCTGCTTAGAACCATCAAGTAATAGCCATCATTGTTTGGAGAGTTTACGGCAATTGCTGATTCTAAATCGCCACGTTTGAAATGCTCCTTAAATTCGCGTAATACCATTTCAATATCCTTATTCGATGATTAAAAAAGGGAGCGAATCGCTCCCTAATTAATGTTGGTACTAATGATTACAAGAATGCGCGGTATGGCAGTTCTGGGTCATTTTTAAAGATATCTGCAAAACCACGGAAGTGTTGGTAGTGCATGCGACCTTTATCTGTAGGGTAAGTGTATCGGCCACCGACTTGCCAGAAGAAAGGTGCGAAGCCGTATTGCAGACGTTCTTTCTTCATGTTCCACAGCATTTCAATTTCACGTGGGTCATTTTGGAAGTTAGCCCAGATATCGTGGTGGAAAGGAACAACGACTTCACAATCCAAAGATTCAGCGGCACGTAAAATGTCTGAAGACGTCATTTTGTCAGTTACGCCACGTGGATTTTCACCGTAAGAAAGCAGTGCAACGTCGATCTTGTGGTCATTACCGTGCTTAGCGTAGTAGTTTGAGTAGTGAGAATCACCAGAGTGGTAAACTGAACCGCCTGTCGTTTCTACTAGGTAGTTCACTGCACGATCGTCCATGCCACCTAAGATATCAGTGTCTAAAGAAGAAGTGCCTTCAGGAAGTGTCACTAGAGCAGTACGGTCGAATGCATCAAGAACCTTAATATTGACGTCTTTGATCTTAATCTCGTCGCCAACTTTCGCGATAACACAACGATCTTCTGGCACACCCCATTTCATCCATAAATCAACACACGCTTTAGGACCAATGAATTTAACGTGCTCGCCACAGTTTTGTAGAACGGCTGCAGCAACGTTGATGTCAATGTGGTCGCCGTGATCATGAGATGCCATAACCGCATCGATCTCTTTAATAGCGAAAGGGTCCAATGGGAAGATTGCAGTACGTAGGTTTGGCTGAAGTGCTTCAACACCGCCCATACGCATCATTTGGTGCTGTTTTTTCATTTTTTGAACAGCTTGTGTTTTTTTACCAGTACCACACCAGAAGTCCATTGATAGGTTTGCACCACCTTCTGATTTTAGCCAAATACCTGTACAGCCAAGCCACCACATAGAAAATGTATTTGGTTGCACGACGGTTTGCTCGATCTCTTCATTTAACCATGTGCCCCACTCAGGGAATGTATTTAGGATCCAAGACTCGCGAGTGATTTCGTTTACGTTGCTCATGATAATACCTTTTATTTCAATAATTTGATTAATTTTGGATGTAGGGAGCCGAGCGCCTTAATTTTGATTAAGGCACTGAGCTAAATTTATTATTATTGGTGGGCTAGTTAGCCTTCGATTTAAACTAGGATGACTTGCGTCCCTTGAGCTTCAATCCGCTTGACGACTTCGGGGTTGGCATCTTTACCAGTGATGACGATGTCTATTTGCTTGGTGCTGCAAAAGAGCATTCCGGTACGTTGTCCAACCTTTGAACTGTCGACAACAACAACGAGTTTATCGATCTGTTCAAGCATTTGCTGCTCTGCTACAGCAGTTAACATGTCGGCCTTGTAGAGGCCAGCATCGGTTAAGCCTTTACCAGAGGTAAACATCCAGTTTCCGGCATAGCCTCCCAGCGAATTGGGCGCGGGATTTAAAAAGATGTTCTGCGCTTTGTTGTATTGACCGCCAATGATGATGACATCGTCATGATCTTCGTTGATCAAGTAGCTTGCGAGTGGGAAGTAGTTCGTTACGATCTGTACATCTTCCCCACATAACTGTTGTCCAAGTAGGAACGCAGTAGAACCACAGTTGATCACAACTGTATCTCCAGCCTCGCAAAGTCCTGCTGCTGCTTGCGCAATCTCTGCTTTCTCTTCATAGAACTCAGTGCTGTTGATATTGAGTGGTGACCACTTTCTCTTCTGATTCTCTACTCGCTCAGCGCCATTTCGAACTTTTCTAAGTCGGCCAACTTCATCTAATTTAGCGATGTCACGTCTTGCAGTAGCAGGTGAAACACTAAATTTATCAATAATATGTGAGACGTTTATTGTCTGCATATCTTCTAATAGCGACACGATGCCGTTATGTCTTTGTACTTCATTCATATTTATCACTCTTTATGTCGTTGTGACAATTTTATGATTACTTTTGATTTGTTTTGATTCTAATAATCACCATCATGATTGTCAAACTACATTGCTATAAAAACTAGATCTTAATCACAATGATTTATAAGTTATTGATTTTATTTGATTTGTTGTTTTTTGGTGTGATCCGAAGCTCAATTAGGCACATTCTGGGTGTGGTTAATTGATATAAATCAAAGTAATCACAAGTGAGCATTGAATGATTACTTTTGATTGGTAAAGTCTAATTCGTGAGCAAAAATAGACATCATCACATCCTACATACCATTAAAATTAAAATTAATCAGGGGTAAAGATATGGAATTCTTATACGATATTTTCTATATTTTTTACAGTCAGGTAATGACCAAAGCACCTTTGCTACTCGGTCTTGTTACTTGTCTGGGTTACATTCTACTCAAGCGTGACGCAACAACTATTATCTCCGGCTCTATCAAAACCATCGTTGGTTTCATGATAGTGCAGGTAGGTGCAGGAACATTGGTAGCGGGTTTCAAACCAGTGATTCTGAAAATGAGTGAGATTCATGGATTGACGGGGTCAGTGATAGATCCGTACACAACCATGATGTCTACCATGGAGACCATGGGAGACAATTATTCTTGGGTTGGATATGCCGTATTACTGGCACTTGGTCTCAATATTCTTCTTGTTGCCTTCCGCCGCATCACGGGCATCAGAACCATCATGCTTACGGGACATATCATGTTCCAACAAGCTGGCCTCATTGCTGTTTTCTACTTCGTGCTTGGTGCAGGTATGTGGGAAACCATCATCTATTCAGCAATATTGATGGCGTTGTACTGGGGTATCTCGTCTAACATCATGTTCAAGCCTACCCAAGAGGTTACTGGCGGGGCGGGTTTCTCTATTGGTCACCAACAACAGTTTGCGTCATGGGTAGCGACAAAGGTTGCTCCTAAGCTTGGCGACAAAAATGACAGCGTTGACCACATCAAACTGCCTAAATGGTTACACATTTTCCACGACAGTATCGCAGCGACAACGCTAGTCATGACTGCTTTCTTCGGCATTATTCTTCTTTCATTTGGTCTTGATAACCTTCAAGACATGGCAGGAAAAACACACTGGTTTATCTATATTTTCGAAACTGGGTTGAAATTCGCAGTGGCTATTCAAGTTATCGTCACCGGCGTCCGTATGTTCGTAGCGGAATTGTCTGAGGCATTTAATGGTATTTCTCAACGCCTTATTCCTAACGCTGTGTTAGCAATCGATTGTGCGGCTATCTACGCATACTCTCCAAATGCAATGGTGTTCGGTTTCATGTGGGGCGCTGTTGGTCAATTCACAGCCGTTCTTGCAATGTTAGCCTTTGATTCTCCTATCATGATCATTCCTGGCTTTATCCCAATGTTCTTCTCGAACGCGACGATTGGTGTGTTTGCGAACCACTTCGGTGGTTGGAAAGCGGTAATGAAGATCTGTTTCGTGATGGGCATCATCGAGGTGGTTGGTTCTGCTTGGGCAATTCATATCTTTGCTCAATCGGGAGCAGAGTTTAATGGCTGGATGGGTATGGCTGACTGGGCTCTCGTCTTCCCACCTATCATGCAAGGTATTTCGAGCACTAACATGTTCTTCTTCGGGATTTTGGCTTTAGCTGGTGTCTACATGTACTTCGCTTCTAAACAACTACGAGCTGAAGAAGACGCAGAAGCTGCCGCTGAAACAATGACCGCAGTAACACCTGAGGGCATTGAGGTTGAAGTCGCAGTACCACAACAATCAACAGCAACTGCTCAATCTCTATCAGCTCCTACAACGTCAGAAATTCGCGTCTCACCAGCAGCTGAACAGAAACCGGTTCGTGTCTTAGTGTGCTGTGGTTCAGGGCAAGGTTCTTCAATGATGTGCTCTAAGAAAATCAAAGAGTACTTGGACAAGAAAGGCATTCCTAGTTCGACCTTTAACAGCGCTATCACTGATTACAAATCGCACCTTGGTTCATTCGACATCATCGTTACTTCGGTTGCGCTTGCAGCGAAGATTACGGGTCTGCCGGAAGGTAAGCAACAGTTAGCGGTTAAGAACATGATTATGGTGAAAACTTTCGGCGACGAGCTTGTTTCCATCATCGAGAACAACTTCCACAAATAATGATAAACGGCTCAGTGGTATCGCACTGCTGAGCCAATAAAAATAATTATATAAGTGAGCAATAACATGAACTTAAAAGAATCTCTTATCAAGAATAACTCTATCCTACTGAACGCAAAAGCAACTGACTGGAAAGCGGCGATCAAGCTAGGTACTGATGCATTGGTTAAAGCCGGTGTTGCTGAAGAGCGTTACTACGACGCGATTACCAAAGCGATTGGTGAAGAAGGCCCTTATATCTGTATTCACGATGCGTTCGCTCTGCCTCATTGCCGCCCTGAAGATGGTGTGATTCGTACCGGGTTTGCGTTAACCGTGCTTGAAACGCCCATTACGTTTGAAGGTGTTGATGAGCCAGTTGATGTACTGATCACGCTAGCGGGTAAAGATTCAGAAGAACACATCGACGGTACCATGCAAGTGGCGAACTTGATTGAGTTCGATGAAGATTTCTCAAAACTTCGCGCATGCAAAAGCCCAGAAGAAGTGGCGCGTTTAATTGATGCTGCGTTACTGCAAGCGGAAGCTGCGTAAGGAGACAACTATGTCTATATATAGCCAATTGAAACAACGCGTCTTAGAAGCCAATTTGCAGCTTCCGAAGTATGGTTTGGTGACATTCACTTGGGGCAATGTCTCTGAGTTTGACCGTACTAATGGCGTGATAGCGATTAAGCCATCAGGTGTCGAATACTGCGATATGACAGCTGAAGATATGGTGGTCGTCGATCTAGAAGGCAACATTGTTGAAGGGAAACTTAATCCTTCAAGTGATACCGCAACTCATTTAGAGCTTTATAAAGCTTTCCCGGAAGTGAGTGGCATTGTTCACACTCATTCACGCAGTGCCACAATTTGGGCACAAGCTGGTATCGATATTCCAGCCTTGGGTACTACTCATGCTGACTATTTCTACGGTGACATCCCATGTACACGTCGATTGTCTCACTCTGAAATTGCTGAAGAGTATGAGAAAAATACCGGCTTGGTGATCATTGAAGAGTTCAAGCAGCGTCGAATCGATCCAATGGCAGTTCCAAGCGTGATTGTTGCAGGACATGCGCCTTTCTCTTGGGGCAAAGACGCCAACGATGCTGTTCACAACGCGGTGGTATTAGAAGAAGTTTCTGCAATGGCGTTGGCAACGCGCACCTTGAACAGCGGCATCAAAATTCAGCCAGAACTATCCGACAAACACTACTTACGTAAGCACGGTGAAAATGCTTATTACGGCCAACAGTAAATCGGCTTTTTGTTTAAATAAGCCGTTTAAGTAAGCCGTTTAACGAGCTTCGGCTCTAAGTAGTTTCAATATTGATTAGGCCCGACTGCAGGGAATAAGTGAGAGGACTCTATGTATAAAGTGCTGGCGTTAGATCTCGATGGAACCGTGTTAAAGGATGATCACACGATTCATCCAGAACTGAAAAAGGCGATCCAAGAAGCCAAACAAAGTTGTCATGTCGTGATAGTGACTGGTCGACACCACACAGCAGCACGACCTTATTACTACGAATTGGGGTTAGATACGCCAATCATTTGCTGTAACGGCACTTATGTTTATGACTATCAAACTGAAACAGTACTGACTCAAAACGCGATAGATAAAGACAAAGCGCTGACCTTCATCGATATGGCTGATGAGTTTCAGCTCAAAATGGTCATGTACATCACGCATGCCATGACGTACTCACACTACAACCCATTTGCCTACATGTTGGCATTGGAAAGTTGGGCAGAAACGGCACCAGAGCAACATCGCCCTCAAATTTACCAAGTGGAATCATTCATTGAAACGGCTCAGCAAGCCGAACACGTTTGGAAGTTTGTGGTGGAAGGTAGCCAAGACTCAGTAGACCGTTTAATGCAACACCCATGGATAGAAGAGAACTTCAACGGTGAGCGTTCTTGGTCAAATCGAATCGACTTTGCTGCAAAAGGTAACAGTAAGGGCCTACGCCTTGCTGAATACATCGCAGAACTCGGTTATCACGCCGATGACGTCATTGCCGTCGGTGACAACCATAACGATATATCCATGCTCAAGTACGCCGGATTAGGTGTAGCGATGCCCAATGCTGATGACATCGTCAAGTCACACGTCCAACGCGTGTGTTCAACAGATAACAACCATGATGGCTTAGCCCGTCTAATACGCGAACAAATTAAAGGATAACAACATGACTAAACCAATGATTCAGATCGCCCTAGACCAAACAAACCTTCCTGCTGCCATTGAAGTGGCAAACAATGTAGAGAGCTTTGTTGATGTGATTGAAGTGGGCACTATTTTGGCTTTCGCAGAAGGCATGACGGCGGTTTCTACGCTTCGTAAAAACCACCCAGACCATATCCTTGTATGCGACATGAAAACCACCGATGGTGGCGCTATTTTGGCTCGCATGGCATTCGAAGCCGGTGCTGATTGGATTACCGTTTCTGCTGCTGCACACATCGCAACCATTGGTGCATGTAAGAAAGTCGCTGATGAATTTAACGGTGAAATCCAAATCGAAATTTACGGCAATTGGACAATGGACGACGCTAAATCATGGGTAGACTTAGGTATCTCTCAAGCTATCTATCACCGTTCTCGTGACGCTGAATTAGCCGGTGTGGGTTGGACAGAAGAAGATCTTGTGAAGATGCGTGCATTGTCTGAAATGGGCATCGAGCTTTCTATCACAGGTGGCATCGTGCCTGAAGACCTTTACCTATTTGAAGGCATTAAAGCGAAAACCTTTATCGCAGGCCGCGCACTTGCAGGCGATAAAGGTAAAGAGACAGCAGAAGCGCTAAAAGCTCAGATCGACCGTTACTGGAACTAGGAGGCGTTATGTATCAAAACCTGTTACGCCACCGTGTAGGGCTTTATGAAAAGGCCCTACCTAACGAACTCAGCTGGGAAGATAAACTTAAGCAAACCAAAGAACTCGGCTTTGATTTTCTTGAGATATCGGTAGACGAATCAGACGAGCGTCGCAGCCGATTAGATTGGAATGACGAAGAAGTGTATGCCTTGCGTCGTCTTTGTGAAAAGCACGGCGTACCGTTGCAGTCCATGTGTTTAAGCGCGCATCGTAAGTTCCCATTTGGGTCTGCAGATCCGGTGATTCGTGAACAAGCTGTCATCCATATGGAGAAAGCGATCTCGTTGGCTTACAAATTGGGTATTCGTACCATCCAACTGGCTGGGTATGACGTTTACTACGAGCCAGCCGATAAAGTGACTCACCAGAGGTTCATTGAAGGAATGAAGCTTTCGGCGCTGTTGGCGGAAAGATCAGGGGTAATGCTCGCTGTGGAAATCATGGATACCGATTACTTGAACTCTTTGAGTAAGTTCGAAGTGCTGAGTCGCGAAGTCAATTCACCGTATTTCACGGCGTATCCGGATGTGGGCAATATCTCTGGTTGGAATTACGACATAGTGACTGAGCTAAAACTGAGTAAGCCTCGTATCACTCAGATCCACCTCAAAGACACTTATAAAGTGACTGGCGAGTACAAAGGGCAATTTCGAGACTTAGTGATTGGTGATGGTGAAGTTGACTTCAATGCCATTTTTGAAACGTTGAAGGAGACTGAGTGCGTCGTACCACTCGTGATCGAGATGTGGGCTCAAGATGAACGTTGGAAAGAGAACATTCTCACGGCACAAAAACGTTTGAATGATGTTTGTGTGCAAACGGGTGTTCCGAGATTGTTTGACCACTAACTCTACTTAGAATGATTAACTGGTTTCTCTTTGCGTTCTCGATGCTCCTAACGAAAAGAGAAAATGCAGCATATTGCCCCCAATATGCTGCATTTTTATATCAACTCGGCACTTTAAGCCATTTAAAGCAGCAGAAATGATGTCAATTTCGCAATAGCTACAGTGTTTAAACAGCGATCGTCACATGATCACGGCCCACTTCAGCCATCTGAATCAGGTAGTCCGTGTGGTATTTCTTCTTGATGACGATTTGGCTACCGATTTCAGCAACAATCTTTACCACTTCCAACGCATCAGAAGGATGCAATGAAGAGTCTTTTGAAATTTCGATATTAACGCCTAAATTTGCTAATTTGATGATGTCGCTAGAATGCATGGTCGTGTCCAAGGTATTTGATTTTCGTGGACTATATCATCTTCAATTTATGCAACTCTACTTGGTTTAAGTAAAAATGGGTGAGATGTGCTCAAAATATGATTTCAATAGTAAAACAACGGCTTTTATTGCATCAATTCGTTTAATTGTCGGATTGTTGAATAAGATCATATTAAGACGATCATGAATAGGTTTTATGTATGGTGATTAGTAGTATGAGTCTCAAAACAATATGAGAGATTGACGATGCCAAAGTTAGATAAATATAAAGGAATTATTTTTGATCTCGATGGGACTCTGGTCAATTCTATGGTGGCACACGCTCATGCATGGCAACAAACTTGTCAGAAGTTTGGTATTCCCTACGACAAAGAGTGGCTCGATCAACTTGGTGGGATGCCATCGCGAAAAGTGACTCAAGAGATCCTTAAGCGTTACGATCTAACTCTTGATGCTCAACAAATTACTTCGGACAAAATCGCTAACTTTGAGGCTATTGAGCACAAAGGGGATGTTATTCCAGAGACATACGCACTCTTACAGCAACAGTATCAGTTGAAAAAGATAGGCATCGGAACTGGTGCTCAAGCCAAGCATGCAAGGGCGATTTTAAAGACGACCGATATCCCATCAATGATACGTACGATTGTGACTTCAGATGACGTAGAGAATCACAAACCTAACCCGGATACTTTTCTGAAAGTCGCTAGCCAGTTAGAGCTTGAACCGAGCGATTGTGTGGTGTTTGAAGATACGATTATAGGCCAGCACGCAGCGACATCGGCAGGCATGGATTGCTACATGGTTGAAAACGGGCAGATAACTAAATTTGTTCCAGCGAATGGTTTGGAAGTGGGTAGCGGACCTGAGCTCTGAAACTAAGCTGCGTTCAATCAGATCGCGCATTAATGAATCAGGCCGAAATATTCGTTTAGAAGTCGACGGTGGTGTGAAAGTTAACTACATAAAAGAGATTGCTGAAGCGGGTGCCGATATGTTCGTTGCGGGCTCTGCTATTTTTGATAGTGAAGATTATCAACAAGCTATCGATTCAATGCGAGCTGAGTTAGCTTAATTGAATTAAGTAGTGTATCTACTGATGTATAAAGGCTCGAAGTATTCTGTAGACCAGGCTTCGAGCTTTTTTGTATCTAATAGATGTTGATTTAATGGAAAACTACGTGGAGTCAGGGGAGGTTGCGTTGTTGGAGTTCTTTTCAGTTATAGCTTTTTTGTTGTGTAATAAAACTACAGTTAATATTGACTTTGGTCACATAACGGCGCAAAATTGACCTAAGATCACATAACGATGAGAACACAGTATGAACGCTACAGTAATCACGAATGAAAACAACGTATCACTAGCAAAACCTTCAGTAATGAATGAAGTTCTATTTTTTGCTAAGTCTACCGTTATCATGGGTGCAATTATCCTACTTGTTGCTTCTGCTTGGGTTTAATTTCTAAAATAACCCGCGTTAAGTGTGATCAGTGGTGGTGATTAGCCACTCACTGATTCAAACTAACGTCAGAAGCACCAAATTCATTTCCTTATCTTTCTCCAGTTCACTTTCTCTATCTTCTAGGCCAATCAGGCTGACTTTTTAGTCATCGACTTAGTTACTGAATCAAGTGATTGACTAAACCAAGTTACCTATCTAAACCAACAGTTTAAACACGGTGTTTTAAACTAGACCAGTACAAAACTATCATTAATACATACGCTAATGCGGGCGCAATATAACTCGTACTCAGCGAAAGCTCATCAATCAAACTCGCCTGTACGAATGGTAAAACAACCCCTCCAATTGAACACATAATGAGAATTGCTGCTCCTTGTGAGTTTTGCTTACCTGATGCATGTAGCGCTTGTGCGTAAATGATAGGGTAGAGCGCAGAATTACATAGCCCTACGACAAGCATCAAATAGCCAATCCAAACATAATTTTGATAGACCGCAACGGCACTAATCAAAGCGGCAATAACGCAAGACAGTGAGAAGAGATAGTGCTTGTTTACAGTGTTTCCAAACTTGGCGAATAACACTCTTCCAACAAACATTAATACCCAATAAAGAGCGATGATCTGTGTTGCGAAGACCAAACCAAGGTCGCCATATTGCTGGTCGGCAAGATACGCAATAGTAAAAGTACCAAAACTGACCTCTACACCGATGTACAGCAACAGTACCAACGCTAACTTCATAAACTGCTGATTTTTAATTAGAAGCTTTAACCCTCGCCAAAAGCCAGTCATCTGTTTTGGTTTGATATCTGGAAGCGTCATTTTGCTAAAAAATACCAGTAAGCCGAAAAAGAACAGGGCGATGAATAAGAACAGATACGAAACTTGATGGGCGGTGTTGTCGACGTTAAAACTTGTAGCCACGAGAATGACAGCGGTAAGCACTAGCGGACCAAGCACAGTGCCAACAGAGTTCGATGCCGTTGCCACACTTTGACGTATAACACTCTTATCGGGTGTCGAGAGTAGTGATACGTAAGGTGAACTCACAACTTGAATTGCTGATACACCTGAGGCCATCAATAAGATCCCGATGAGTGTTGGAACAAGCTCTTCTCCTCGTACTAAATATGCCATGGCTAGACAGCCCAGAAGGCACCATATCAAGCAGAACTTCAGCGTAGTTCTATAGCCAATTTTTGCCATGACAAATGACGTTGGAAGCGACACCGTAATTCGGGTGATAAAAAAGGCCATGGGAAATAGCATCGCCATTTTATAATCGAGAGAGAAAGCTTCTTTGTAATGTGGAATTAGCGAATTACTTGAAACGGTAATTAAACCCCAGATAAAAAAGATCAGAGACAGTAAGACCAGTGGGGCATCTTTTAACGGGAATACTCTCATAGTGATTCCTTATTGATAGCGATAAAAAAAGCAGAAGATGATCTTCTGCTTTTCGATTGAGACTTTACGGTGTATTGCCTATTAAGCTGTTAATCACGAACAAAATTGATGTGATGAACATGAATGTTGTATTTCTCAATAATCACTTTGGTCGCATGCATACTTTTGATTCGTTGCTCAGAATCTAAAGCAGCAGCCATTGCTGACTCGTTCTCGTAACTGTGTTGCATCATAAGCAGTAGGTTTTTATGGCTTTCAGCTTCAATTGCTTCAGGCTTGTTGAGCGTTAGCCCTTGGTTATTCGGAAATGTGCGAATAATAGGCGCGACTTCGTTTTCCATGTATTGGTAGAAGTCTTGTTTTTGATCTTCAGTTAAATCAGCTTCGAAAAAAGCAGTGCGGAAAATAGTCATGGTCGTTTCCTTACAGTTCAAAGCCAGATTGGTTAGCGATAGATTTCAACGTTGCTTTTGCTTGTTTGATATCGTCTAACCAGTTGTCATTTTGAGCCCACATTTCAATCACTAATGGTGCGCTGTAATCAATTTCAGCGAGTGTTTTGAAAATAGCTGGGAAGTCGACTTGGCCTTCGCCTATAACAAGATCTCGGAACTGGCCTTTGCAGGTTTCTGAAACTCGCAGTGTATCTTTTAGGTGCACTTGTACTAGGTGATCACGGCTTAGCTTTAGTTCGGTACACACGTCGTAGTTCCAACCAGAAATATTACCGACATCTGGGTAAGCCATAAAGTAAGGTGACGGGATTTCACGTTTAAGAACTTCAAACTTGCTTAACGAGTTGAGGTACGGAGTATCCATAATCTCAACACCTAGCATGATACCTGCGCGTTCTGCCATTTTGGTGGCTTGCTGCATGCCTTCAATGAAGCGAGCGTGAGTTTCAGCCGATTGCGGCTCGTAGTACACATCGTAGCCCGCCATTTGAATACAGCGAATACCAAGCTTGTAAGCCAATGAAATCGCTTTTTCCATGATGATCAGCGATTCAGTGCGAATAGCATCATCCATTGAGCCAAACGGAAACTTACGGTGTGCGCTTAGGCACATTGATTGGAAAGGCATTTGGTGCTTTTCACATAGACGGCGAAGCTCATAAATTTCTTCGTCTGACCAATCTAAACGAGCGCGGCGCTCATCGGTTTCATCTACTGAAATTTCTACAAAGTCGAAGCCAGCTTCTTTGGCGTGAATCAAACGCTCTTCCCATGTAAGGGTGGTTGGCATCGCTTTTTCGTAAATACCTAATCTGAATTTGTTTTTAGAATCAAACATTCTTTTTCCTTAAAAGAGTTGTTGTTCTATACGCGTTGTTATGTCTTGAATTCTGCCAGCGATCTCTTCGTAGCCAAGTGCTTTCATTTTTGGCGTAAGCGAAGAGACGCTAACCGCGTATACAGGAGAATTGTTCTTGTCAAAAATAGGGACAGCAACACAAGAAATACCTGCTTCGTTCTCTTCATCATCGAGCGCATAACCACGGTTCTTAATTTTATCGAGAACACCAAAAAATTGAGACTTGTCGAGAATCGTGTTTTCAGTTAACGGCTTCATTGTGCTGACATTGCGTTTCCAATAGGTTTCTCGAACGCTGTCAGAGCTAAATGCTAAGTAACATTTTCCTGCCGCTGAGCAGTACATTGGAGAATGCAGCCCTACGTAGGTTCGAGTTCTAAAGGAAGAATTAACGGGTTCAAACTTGTCTTTAAAAATGATGTTGTCAGCATCAAAAGAGAGGAAGTTAACCGTTTCATTCACATCGTCGAGTAGCTCAGATAGGTATGGCTTAACGGTGCCAGTGACATCAGAGTTGATAGCAGCGTGTCCAAGCTGAACCAACTTCATTGTTAAGCGATATTCTTTACCTGAACACATTTGAGCAACATAACCAGAGGCTTCAAACGTTGCTAAAATACGATGGACAGATGACTTGTTGAAGCCAGTCCCTTCAGACACTTTTTGTAGCGAAACGCCATTAGGATAATTCCCAAGGAATTCCAATACGGTCAGTGCTTTAGACAACGATTTAATTTGCTCACTCATATATGTGCTACCAGTGTTTACCTATTTCAGTATGGAAGTTTTCTGCGATGTCACGTCCATCGCTACCAGCTAACGCTCGGCCAGCAATAAACGATTTTGCAGACAGATTCTTAAACAAATGCAGATCGTCAGGAACAATACCACCAGTAATGGATAGTTCAATTCCAATATCCGATAATTTCTGCATTTTTATCAAATCTTCTTCGGTCCAGCTCACACCAGCAAGTTCCGCATCACGAGAACGGTGATAAATTGCTTGTTTAATGCCCATGTCGACCCAAGCTTGCGCATCTTCCATTGTCCAGTGTCCATACAGCTCAATTTGCACTTCGCCGTCGAATTCATCCGTTACTTTCTTCGCTGAACGAATAGTTTCGATGTGTGCGGCTGCACTTACTGTTACCCAGTTAGCGCCGGCATCCATCGCAAGACGCGTTAAAATGGCGCTGGCATCGGTGATTTTCATGTCACAGACAATGATGTGATTTGGGTATTTTTCTCGTAGGATTCTTACGCTATCTACGCCGTGGGCGAAGGCTAAGATCGTCCCGATTTCAATCACATCTAACTTATCTGCAACATGCTCTATTGAGGCTAATGCCGTGTCGATATCTGTGGCATCAAGAGCCATTTGTAGCAGTGGTTTAGATGGTTTTAATACAGTGCTAGACATCTATTTCATCCTCAAATTGTTTAAACAACTGCACCAGTCTTTGATAGTGCTTATATTTCTTTTGGTATATATCGTAGTGTTCAGGATTCGGCTCGACACGTGACGTAGAATTAGTGATCGCTTGAGTACATTCTGCTAATGAAGCGAACTCACCTGCGCCGACCATTGCCATCATTGCGGCACCTAATGAGCCGGTTTCATCCACGTCTGATATTTCAACGGTCATGCCGGTAAGGTCAGCCAGCATTTGCATCCATACAGGGCTAGATGCAGGGCCGCCTGTCACTTTTAGTATGTTGGCTTTTGGAAAACGCTGACGCATACGTTCTAGGTGAATGTTGTGGCAGAATAAGATACCTTCCCAAATGGCTTGAATTAGGTGCCCTTTAGTATGGTGCGATTGCAGGCCATAGAAGCCTGACTTTAGGCCAAGCCCTTGGTTAGAACCGTAAAGGAATGGCACAAAGTAGATACTGCTTGATGCCGGATCTAATGTTTCCACTAACGCTTGATTTTGCTGGTGGTTAATCTGGCCATTTTCACCAAGGTAGTCGGCGAACCATTCATAGTTACCCGCAGAAGTCGGGCTCGCTTCGTGAATGATGTATTCGTTATCGACGGCGTAATGGCCGTAAACAAAATTGTGTGATTCTTGAGTCACTTGTTTTGAGATACCAGACGTGACCGCCCATGTGCCCATTACGTAATTCAGAGTATCTTCAGCAGAGTTGATTCCAGAACAGATCGCTGTTGATACCACATCAAATAACCCGCCGAACACCGGCGTACCTATTGCTAGTCCGGTTTCATTGGCAACGGCCGCAGTGATTTTCCCTGCTTGCTGTTGAGGTTTTACAACGGGTGGTAGCGCATCCCAAATTTCTTCGATGCCAAAGGTTTCCAAAAGTGCTTTGTCATACTCACCAGTGATGGAGTTGAAAAAATTACTTTCTGAAATATTGGTCAGTTCTGCTGCGACTTCGCCCGTTAAGCGATATCGAAGGTAGTCGTGAGACATCATCACTGCGCCAATGTTGTTGTATCGTTCGGCATCGTTTTCTTTGATCCAGCGAATAATCGATACAGGGTGACCTGTCCACAGTGTTTGCAGTGTGGTTGGATAGATCTCTTGTGCTTTACCCTGTTCTAGCCACTCTTTAACGATAGGCAGTGAGCGAGAGTCAGAAGACATAATACCGTGGCCGAGGTTTTGTCCCTCTTTATCAAGAAGGTAAACGCCTTTGCCTTGGGCTGAAATGCTCAAGCCTTTAATAGAGGTTGGTTCTACTTTTGTGGTCTCTAAAAGCTGCTTAATGACATCGACAGCGTTACCCCATAGTGCGTTTAGGTCGCGTTCTACCCAACCTTGTTTTTCGTTGATGACGCTCGCCGATACGCGGGCAAGACCTTGTTGTTCACCTTTTGCGTTAAACAACGCGGCTTTCATAAAAGTGCCGCCAGAATCAATTCCAATGTAGTAATTCATTATTTGGCTTCCAGTAAATCGTTGTGAATCTTCACCACCAGTTTTCTTACCGGTTGGCTGTCATCATTTTCAATATTGGTGATATGCACGATATTTGGCGTGAATAAATAAAATTGATTGCGTTTTGCATGAATGAAGCTGAGCTCAACCCCCGGGTATTCGTAAAACTGAAGGTCACGTTCTTGGTTATAAGGTTGTGCGTTGCTGTGTTCGCCAGTGTCTATAGCCCATGCCATCACTTCAGAACCTTCGAGAATGATCTGCAAGTCAGAATGGTATTTATGGACTTCAGGTTGGAAGTTTCCTAGAGGCTCTTTGTCATATTCCAATACAACAAACCATGCTTGTTTTGAATCAAAACCAGGGAGTTCATGGCGACCTAATGCGAGTTTTTCTTGGTCGAGACTGTTCAAGTACTCAAGCACGTTTTGAATAACGACAGGGTACGACTTGCTGATCTGCGTAGGTTGAGTATTTCCGACTAACATAAAAATTCTCTTTAAATATAAACAGCTTAATTAAGCCAATGCTTTAAATTAATGGGCACTAAATAGGTCTTGTAAAAGCGTCGCTAACCCTGTCTTATCATCATTGTTTTTGGGCGTGATTAGGTTGGCTGAGCTTTTTACGGTGTCATCTGCGTTTTGCATTGCGATGCCAAGTCCTGCTGCTTTAAGCATCGAAATGTCATTGTGGTTATCACCAATCGCGACACACTGCTCTAGGCTGATACCGAGCGGCTCAATGTAGCGAGTCAATGCATTACCTTTGCTATTACCTGTTGCTGCGAAATCGACACGATCAATCCAAGATCGTTCGCCGTTGAAGTTCTCTTTCACAAAAGGAATCTCTGCGAATGTGTTTACTTCACCTTCAACGACAAACTTCCACACATACTCTGAAATTTGTGCTTCATGTTGGAAGTCGTCGACCTTTTGAATGTTTGGTCGCTGGCTTTCTGGAAAGGTTTGAGACCACGTCAGTAGCGCTTCCATGTATTCAATAGGGCGTGCTCTCGAGTAGAGCATTGCATCACGCACATACATCACCATCTTCAGATCATGAGCTTGAGATAGGGTGATAAACTCAGCCGCAATTTCTTTGTCGATTGCGTTTTCTTGAATGACCGTATCGTTCTGGTAATCAAAGATGTAAGTGCCATTGCAACAAATTATTGGAGTCGATAAACCAAGCAGATCGTAATAAGGTTTTGCCGCGACATGATGGCGACCCGTAACGATAACCACATGAGTGTGTTGAGCGACTTGCTTGATGGCTTCAACTAACTCTTGGCTAATAGTGTGCTGCGAGTTGAGCACCGTCCCATCGAGATCTAACGCCAATAGCTTGTGCTTATACAATTTATGTTTATAGGACTTATGCGGTGATGACTTATGCATGTGCGAGGCCTTACTTCTGTCCGTAGTATGAGTTCTTGCCGTGTTTACGGTTGTAGTGTTTATCTAGCAGCTCAGGTTGAATCGCTACTTCTGGACTGATAGCGCGAGTGGCTGTTGCCATGGCAGCAATCTCTTCCATTACCACTGCATTGTGCACTGCATCTGAACCATCCTTGCCCCATGTAAATGGTGCGTGGCCTGCGATGATGACACCTGGCATTGCTTGCGGGTCGATATCACGTTGGTTGAATTCTTCGATGATCACCAAGCCTGTGTTTTTCTCGTAATCAGATTCGATCTCAGCTTTTGTTAGCAGGCGAGTACAAGGTACATCACCGTAGAAGTAATCGGCGTGTGTTGTGCCCAGCGCTGGAATGTCTCGGCCGGCTTGTGCCCAAATTGTTGCGTTACGAGAGTGCGTGTGAACGATGCCGCCAATGGTTGGGAAGGCTTTGTAAAGCTCAATGTGCGTAGCCGTGTCGCTTGAAGGGTTCAGCTTGCCTTCAATGCGGTTGCCTTCTAAATCGAGAACAACGATGTCATCTGCCGTCATTACATCGTATTCAACACCTGACGGTTTTATTGCAATCACGCCACGTTCGCGGTCGATCTCAGAGACATTGCCCCAAGTGAAAGTCACTAAGCCATATTTAGGAAGTTGCAAGTTTGCTGCGAACACGCGTTCTTTTAATTCTTGGTATGTTTTTTGTTCTTGAGACATTGTGTTTGCCCATGTTGTATTGAGTGAATGACGAGCGGATTGCCTAGCTAAATTCCCTAGCTAAAAAAGAGGACTAGGCAATCGCACTCAATTACGTTACTTAGCTGCTAGTTTGATCTTGTTGATCATCACATCGCCATTTTTCTCGATGTAAGCGCTCCAAACTGGTTGGATAGCTTGTTGGAAAGCAGCACCATCAACGTCACGGTTTACTTGCATGCCGTTTGCTTCTAGTTGAGCAATCATCTTGTCTTCTTTCTGGATGCTTAGCTCACGTTGCATTGCTACGGCTTCAGCAGAAACTTCTTCGATAATCTTTTGCTCATCTTCAGTTAGCTTGTCGAACTTACGTAGGTTCATTGTTAGAACTAATGGTGAGTAAGCATGTTGTGTAAGGCTTAGGTATTTTTGTACTTCATCAAACTTGAAAGACAGCGTTACAGAAATTGGGTGGTCTTGAGAGTCAACAACGCCTGTTTCAAGTGCAGTATAAAGTTCAGATACTGGAAGCTGTTGCGGGTTAGCACCGAGCTCATTGAACATATCGTTTAGCGCTTTCGAGCCATTCACACGCATTTGTAGGCCTTCAACATCTGAAGGAACACGAATAGGTTTTTCGTTGTTGGTCATGTTGCGGTAACCATTTTCAGGGAAACCAAGACCTTTAAGACCGAATTTTTCAAAGTTCGCTAACACTTCTTTACCCGGCTCGCCGTCCAGTACTTTGTATGCTGTTTGACGATCTGGGAACATGAACGGCAGAGTGAAGGCCGCTGATTCAGGCATTAGGCCGTTGTAGTTGTTCAAGCCAACCATCGCTAAATCGACGATGCCAGCACGTGAACCATCGATCATTTGCTTATCACTGCCCAATTGACCTTGTGGGTAGATGTTTACTTTGATTTCGCCGTTTGAACGAGCTTCTACTTCTTTCTTAAAGAACAAAGATAGGTCTTGTTGCAAATCCGACTCTGGTGCAGCGTGCGCCAGTTTTAGAGTCGTAGCGGCAAAAGCGCTAGAGCTCATTGCGATAGTCGAAGCGAGTAGAGTAAGTTTTAGTAGGGTTTTCATTATTATTTTCTCCGTCGAGGATTAACCAATGACAAACGACATTGGCACAGTGATAATGCTTGGGAAGATGACAAACAGTGTGAGCAGAGCCATGTAAGCCGCGATGAAGGGCAATACACCTTTCACTGCAGTCGACATTGGTACTCTCGCTACACCACACACTACGTTTAGTACGGTGCCTACAGGAGGCGTAATCAAGCCAATTGAACAGTTGATAACGAACAGTAGGCCGAAGTACGTTGGGTCAATCCCAGCCATCTTGATGACAGGCATTAAAAGGGGTACAAGGATTAGAATCGTTGGGCTCAAGTCCATAACCATGCCGACACAAAGTACGAGCAACATAATTACTGCCATTAATAGGCGTGGGCTATCCACCAGTGGACCTAACATTTCTGCGAGTTGTTGAGGAAGCTGAGCAACAGTAATTAACCACGCAGCGACCATTGCACAACCCACCAAGAACATAACCATTGCGGTCGAGCGACCAGCGTTGAGTACGATGTGGTAGAACTTCTTAATAGTGAGTTCTTTATAAACAAACGTTGAGATGAAAATAGCGTAAGTGGCGGCGACTACAGCGGCTTCTGTCGGTGTAAAAATACCAAAGCGAATACCGACAATGATGATGACTGGTAACATCAATGCCCATACGCCATCTTTAAGTGCAGCGCGTTTTTCAGCCTTTGTTGCACGTTCAGACGTTTCTAAGTTTTCTTTACGAACCGTCCAGCGCCACACAAACATCAATGTCATACCCATTAACAGGCCAGGAACGATGCCGCCTAGGAATAGGTTTTTGATCGAGATACCGCCAGCAACACCTACAAGGATCAGAGGGATTGAAGGTGGAATAACGGGTGCGATGATACCGCCTGAAGCAAGTAAGCCCATTGAAGGTGCTTCTGGGTATTTCGCTGCTTTCATCATTGGGTAAAGAATACTGACCAAGGCTGCTGCATCAGCTACAGCTGAGCCAGAGAGACCAGCAAGCAGTACCGAAGTCATGATTGCAACGTAACCTAAGCCACCTTGACGGTGTCCCACGTAAGTGGTTGCTAGGCGAACAATACGCTGCGACAAACCACCCGATGCCATTACTTCACCCGCAATGAGGAAGAATGGAATGGCAAGCAGAGTGAAGCTGTCGACACCATTAATTAAAGACTGCGCAAGAATGTCTGCACTAAAGAAGTCCATGTGAAGCATCAGCGCCATTGAAGACAATAACAGTGCAAACGCAACAGGAAGACCAAGTAAGATTGAGACAATCAATACCGATAAGAAAATGGCTAACGTCATTATTCTTTCTCCTCATCTAAGCTATCTAGCTGCCAGTCGGGCTTGAAGATTCGCATAAAGGCAATCACGCCCATTAACAAACCTGACACCACACCGGCTAAGTAAAATAATGCTGAAGGAAGCCCTGTAAGCTGAGAAATATCTGACCAGTTAGACATCATTTGACGGTATGAACCGACGTAAAGCATGCCGACAGAAATCAGTACTATTACCCAGCAGATACGTCTTAATACGGGTACTGCTTTTGGGAAAAGTCGTTCAGAAAATTCCGCAACAGCGAGGTGTTCACCTCGGCGCAGCACAACGGCAGCACCGAGCATGACAACCCATACAAGACCAAGGCGAGATAGTTCTACAGAGGGACGAAGACCAGAAGAAAAGCCATAACGTAAAACTACGTTAGTAAATACGAGCGCAACCATACAGGTCAGAATGACCGCCATGATGACATCGATACTTTTCCAAATACTCTTTAATACACTTTGCATAACGCTTTCCCTACCTTTGGCTAATTACAGAGACGTAATTTGTTCCCAAATTCCATCGTTAATTTCAATGCCGCCAGCTGCTTCGTGTTTCTTAATGAAGTTTTCAATTTCAGAACCAGCAATCATCACTGAACCCGTTTCTGCAGGCTCTGACTCAAGCACGTAATCGCGGATGCGCTTCATCTCTTGTGCGTAAGTGCTTTGATCCATTGTCTTGCTTAAGTCGATAGCGATAAGGAATTGAGATACACCAAACTCACCACCCATATCTTCAGTCAGCGCTGGTACTGAGTGGCCGCCAGTGATTGCCGTTAGCATCATGTCAAGTACGATTGCCATTGATGAACCTTTCCAGAAACCCATTGGAAGTAGGCGTTTGTTTTCCCACAGTACATGCGGGTCTTTAGTGAGTTCACCTTCGTTGTCAAAGCCACCAACAACAGGTAGTTCTTTGTCAGCAAGCACGAAGTTTTGTAGTTGGCCGTAAGAAAATTGGCTCATTGAACAGTCAACAACCACCGGTGGATCGCCCGCAACCGCCATGATGAGAGGGTTTGAACCAACACGGTGATCTTTACCACCCCATGCTGGCATCACTGCGATTGAGTTGGTTGATGCAATTCCTGCAAAACCTTCGCGAGCCATTTTCAATACGTAAGCACCGCCACGCATCCAGTGGTTAGAATTACGCATACCGACCATGCCAATGCCGTAGTCACGAGCCAATTCCATGGCACGTTCTGCGCAGATAAGACCGTTAAGAACGCCAGGACCGTAGTTACAATCCCATTGCTCGAGTGCACCCATGCTGTTAACGCATTCTGGTTCCGCATTGAGTTTGATTTGACCTTTATCTACTTGGTCAATGAATACAGGAAAACGGTTGATGCCATGTGAGTATGTGCCTTCGTTTGCCATCTCAACAAAACCAGCCGCAAGCTTGGTTGCCATCTCTGGCTTCATGTCGCGAGCCAAAAGGATTCGTTCGTATTCTTGTTGTAGTTTTTCTGTTGATACTAAAGGCATCTGTGTTCTCCGATAAGTTGAATTCCATAATACGGAATCAATTATTGTTTTTATTCCGAAAATATTCTGTGAGCAAAGTTACGAAATATTTCCTTATTAAGTTTTTCTCTAATAACTGTTAACTAGTTAAAAAGTGAAACAAAAAGACTTACCAATTCCGCAATGTGGAACAAATGATGTGATCTATATTGGATTTCAATCAAATATCTGTGGTCAATTGATTGTTGTTTCGTCCTAACTTTGCAAAATGTGGGGATATTAAGGAACAGTAACTTTACGGATCTTGCTTTTACCGTCGTCAAAACTAAAAGGGGCGTCACAACAAATGGCAACTTTGGGGCGCTCTAATTAGGGAACTTTTATACTATTTGATGTGATTTCTCTTTTTTAGGCTCATTGGTAACACTTACGGATCAACCTCTATGAAAATTGTTATTGCACCAGACTCGTTTAAAGAATCTTTATCGGCGGTATCGGTGGCGGCGTGTATTGAAAAGGGCTTTCGTGAAATCTTTCCTGACGCTGAATTCGTGACCTTACCTTTAGCTGACGGAGGTGAAGGAACGGTAGATGTATTGCTACAAGGTTTAGCCGGACAAAAGCGAACAAATAAAGTTCAAGGGCCATTGGGAACATTGATTAGTGCTGAATGGGCGATGTTAGAACCGTCAGTACAGAGCTCCAAGAGAACGGCTTTGATAGAGATAGCTGCTGCGTCTGGTTTGGATTTATTGAAACCAGAACAGCGTGATCCTTTGATTGCTTCGTCTTTTGGAACAGGACAGCTGATTTTGGAAGCAATAGAGCAGGGCGCTCAAACGATTATTCTTGGATTGGGTGGCAGTGCGACCAACGATGGCGGTGCGGGTATCGTTCAAGCTCTAGGTGGGCGCTTGTTAGATAGTAAGGGGCAAGATAGCAATGGACAAGAGCTTAACCGAGGTGGTGCTGCACTTGCAGAACTCGCATCAATAGATCTTACCGGCTTAGATTCGCGCTGTGCAGATGTCGAGTTGATTGTGGCGTGCGATGTGGATAATCCATTGTGTGGTGACAACGGTGCTAGCCACGTATTCGGCCCACAAAAAGGGGCGACACCTGACCAAGTATTGATACTGGATAAGGCGCTAGCGAATTTTGCTCAAATCGCTGAATCGCAAGGTTGTGTTGGTGGTGATGACCCCGTTCACAAGCGTACGGGTTATGGTGCGGCTGGTGGCACGCCGATGGGACTTGGTTTGTTATTCAATATCCAAATTAAACCCGGCATTGAGATGGTGCTCGATGTTTTGCAAGCTGATGATCTATTGAAAGGTGCCGATTTGGTGATTACTGGCGAAGGGCAGATGGACAACCAAACTCTGCAAGGGAAAACGCCTTATGGCATGGCTAAACGAGCGAGCTTACAAGGCATTCCAACCATAGCTATTGCTGGCTCATTGGGAACTGAAGTAGAAACTCTTTATGGAGAAATGAGCAGCTTGTTTGGTACGGTTCGTTCTCCTCAGTCACTTGACCAAGTTCTGAAAGAAGCGGAAAAAAATCTGGCAAGAACGGCTAGGAATATTGCAGCGACGCTTAAACTAGGAAGGAAAATACTCGATTAGTCAGTGCCTTAGAATATGATTCCTAAATCAGTCGCTCAATAGGTTTTATAGATTATAACGATAAATAGAAACGATTATATTTTATGCCATTAGAGGTCTATTCTATATCCATAATATTTTAGGGGCTTTTGAAAGGAAGCCAGTATAAATATCAAGGTGCACTCACTATTGCTGCACCTTTGGACCTTAAGGAATAGATCATGAGTAAAAAACTAACTACAGCTGCGGGTTGTCCTGTTGCTCATAACCAGAATGTTCAAACTGCGGGTAAGCGCGGTCCTCAACTTCTTCAAGATGTTTGGTTTTTAGAAAAGATGGCGCATTTTGACCGCGAAGTCATTCCAGAGCGTCGTATGCACGCGAAAGGTTCAGGCGCTTACGGTACATTTACTGTTACGCATGACATTACCAAATACACCAAGGCAAAACTGTTTTCTGAAATAGGCAAAAAGACCGACCTGTTTGCACGTTTTACAACGGTGGCGGGTGAGCGTGGTGCTGCCGATGCTGAGCGTGATATCCGTGGCTTTGCATTGAAGTTTTATACTGAAGAAGGTAACTGGGACATGGTGGGTAACAACACGCCAGTATTCTTCCTTCGTGATCCTCTCAAGTTCCCAGATCTAAACCATGCGGTTAAGCGTGACCCTCGCACCAACATGCGCAGTGCGAAAAACAACTGGGATTTCTGGACCTCTCTACCTGAAGCGCTTCACCAAATCACCATCGTAATGAGTGACCGTGGTATTCCTGCGACTTACCGTCATATGCATGGTTTTGGTAGCCATACATTCAGCTTTATTAATGCAGACAACGAACGTTTCTGGGTTAAGTTCCACTTCAAATCTCAGCAAGGTATTAAGAACTTGTCTGATGCAGAAGCGGCACAAGTGATCGGCGATGACCGCGAAAGTCATCAACGTGATCTGCTAGACAGCATTGATAATCAAGACTTCCCTAAATGGACACTGAAAGTTCAAGTGATGCCAGAAGCGGACGCAGCGAAAGTGCCATACAACCCGTTCGATCTGACTAAGATCTGGCCACACGCAGATTACCCATTAATTGAGGTGGGTGAGTTTGAATTGAACCGTAACCCACAAAACTTCTTCGCTGAAGTTGAGCAGTCTGCATTCAACCCGGCAAACGTGGTTCCGGGTATCAGCTTCTCACCAGACAAGATGTTACAAGGCCGTCTGTTTGCTTACGGTGATGCACAGCGCTACCGTTTGGGTGTTAACCATCAGCATATCCCAGTAAACGCACCTCGTTGCCCTGTCCACAGCTACCACCGTGATGGTGCGATGCGTGTTGATGGTAACTTTGGTAGCACACTTGGCTATGAGCCAAACAACGAAGGCCAATGGGCAGAGCAGCCAGACTTTGCAGAGCCAGCATTGAACCTAGATGGTGCTGCAGCGCATTGGGATCACCGCGAAGATGAAGATTACTTCTCGCAACCGGGTGACTTGTTCCGCCTGATGACGCCAGAGAAACAAGCGATTCTGTTTGATAACACTGCTCGTAACCTAGGCGGCGTGCCTAAAGAGATTCAGCTGCGTCACTTAAGACACTGTTACAAAGCCGACCCTGCTTACGGAGAAGGCATTGGTAAGCTACTTGAAATCGATGTAAGCGAATTTAAGTCGTAATCAATAAGTTTGATTAGTTAAATGAAAGGCCGTTGAGTGAATCACTCAACGGCCTTTTTTGATCATGCTGTGTATTAGGTGAGTCGTGTAAGTCGTACCAATTACTTGAAAATTAGCACCATTTCTATTGATAGTTTTTGCCTATCAAATTAATAAACTCATCCCATTATATTTAGTTAGGGTAACGGATTATCCTACGGCTATCAGTTTATAAAGTAGAAGAGTTTGAGATGAGTAAGAGCGCATTAATCGTTGAAGGTGGGGCAATGAGAGGCATCTTCGCAGCAGGAGTATTGGACGCTTTTATGCAAGACGATTTCCGTCCTTATGATTTTTCTATTGGCGTATCTGCGGGTGTGTCGAATTTGGTTGGTTACTTATCTCAAGCTCCGAAGCGTAGCTACAACGTGATTACTACCATGGCGACGGATAAAACGTTCTTCAATCCTGCTCGCTTTGCTAAAGGTGGCAATTTGGTCGACGTTAAGTGGTTGTGGGATGAATCCAACCATCGTTATCCACTGGATTGTGGTGAGCTGTTCTCAAGTGTTCCTTTAATTGCTGCTGTAACTAACGTCGATACTGGCAGTGCAGACTACTATCACATCAAGCCAGAAAACCTTTCTAACGTGGTTGAAGCAACAACAGCTCTACCTATCGCTTACCGTGAAACACCGTGCTTCTCTGGTGGTTGCTATACCGATGGTGGTGTAGCCGACTCTATTCCGGTTCGCGAAGCCTATCGTCGTGGTGCACGAGACATTACGGTGATTCTTTCTCACCCATTAAGCTACCGAATGAAGCCGCAGAAGTATCAGTGGATGCTGAAAAAGCTGCTAAAGAAATTCCCGAATATTGCAGAGTCGATGGCGGTGCGTGCCGAAAACTATAACCAGTCTTTGGAGTTCATTCGTAACCCTCCAAAAGATGCGACCATCAAGGTGATTGCGCCACCAGAAGCGTTTGCAGTGAAGCGACTCACTATGGATCAATCAACGCTTGATGCCGGTTATGAGATGGGGGTTAAAGCAGGGGAAGAGCACCTTGCTATTCGAAAAGGCGTGTATGGTTTAGACACCGAAGATTGTCATTTCTGCGTCTAGGAACGGTTTTAGAATACTGGATAAACGAAAAAGCCACGCTGTTCACTTAGGAATAGCGTGGCTTTGTGTTTGTAGATCTGGTCTGTTATTAACTCAGCCAGCTATTAACTCAATCTGCTATTAAACGAGTTCGTTACCGCTGTTGTTGCCTGTAAAGAAGGCATCAACACTATTTAGCGTTGTATTGGCAATGTTGAACAGAGCATCTTTAGTCAGGAAGGCTTGGTGACCTGTGAACAATACGTTATGACAAGCAGATAAGCGACGGAATACGTCATCCACAATCACATCGTTAGATTTGTCTTGGAAGAACAACTCTTTCTCGTTGTCGTAGACATCAAGGCCAAGCGCGCCAATCTTGCTTTGTTTCAACGCTTCGATTGCTGCGGTTGAATCCAGTAGTTCACCACGGCTGGTGTTGACGATCATCACGCCATCTTTCATTTTCTCAAATGCCGTTGCATCCAACAGGTGGTAGTTCTCTTTACTCATTGGGCAATGCAGAGAAATCACGTCAGATTCTTGGTAAAGCTCGTCGAGCTCAACGTATTTAGCGCCCAGTTCTTTTGCCAATGGGTTCGGGTATGGGTCGTAGCATAGGATGTTCATGCCTAAACCTTTCAGAATACGCATGGTTGCTAGCCCAATTTTGCCAGAGCCGATCACACCAACAGTTTTACCGTGGAAGTTAAAGCCAACCAAACCCTCAAGAGAGAAGTTCGCATCACGAGTGCGTTGGTATGCTTTGTGTAGTTTACGGTTCAAACACATCATCATGCCAACCGTGTGTTCTGCTACCGATTCTGGTGAGTAAGCCGGAACGCGAACCACTTGCAGACCAAACTCTTTGGCTGCATCTAAATCGACTTTATCAAAACCGGCACAGCGCATTGCAATCAGCTTAGTGCCGCCTTTCGCTAGAATCTCTAGCACATCTCGCGATAGGTCGTCGTTTACAAACGCACAAACGACTTCGTTGTCGTGCGCCATTTTTGCTGTTGTTGTAGTGAGGCGAAAATCGTGAAAATGGAACTCGGCGTTGAGTTCGCCTTTTGCCAGTTCAAATGATTTTTCGTCGTATGATTTTGAGCTAAAAAAAGCAATGTTGAGCATGGCTTCCTCTCTTACCTAAAATATAAATAACCCACTGATTCATTCTTTGAAACGGGATTAAAACAAGGGCATGTTGACCTTTCGCGGTTAAGTTTTGTTCGAGATAAAATCGTTTTAATCGCGACGAGAGGTTTGCCGCCTAGTCATTCTAAGCAAAACCCTCTCAACAAAGAGTAAAACGATTTTAGCCGAACCCTTCGGGCAGTGTTTGTGGTTCCTTTCTACAGCGTTATCGAATTCTCATGTAGGCGAGCTACACCTCGAATTCTCTGCCTTGTATAAATAACCCACAAACGGCTGCAAAAATCAGCTCGATAGGTCAACATGCCCTGCAACTCTGTTCAGTGTGCTAGAGTTTTTTTGTCTTGTCTATCACCATTAGTCACTGTAATTACTATGGTTATTTGGTCTTTTTCTTCACTTATGAACACTGAAAATCACATTACGAAGTAGCTTGCTTATAAGTTCATCAATATTGAATGGATCTTACTTTCTGGTGTTGAACATCTTCTTGGTCTCTTTCTCTGACCAGAAGTTAATGTTGAATTGTGCGTCGTCGCTAAGTTCTACTCGATGCCAATATTGAGGTGGGCTTGTGGCAAATTGTCCAGCTTCGATTGTGATAACACTTTCGGGTTCTGTCGCTTCTGCATCGGCAAAACCGTAGAAGGTGACCGTGCCTTCCATTACGCAGATCTGGCCGAATACGCCTTCTGCGGTGTTATGGTGATTAAGCAATGCAGCCGGTATGTTGTCTTTGGTGAAAAATGGCGTTGAACGTTGAATTTTCCAGTGTGACGGAATACGTAAATGACTCATATAAAACCTCTTATCTGTCTGTATTTTGAATACAAGCATTAGCTTTGATGGAATTGGTGACTGTGATTACCAGTAGTTTTCACTGCTGAATTGGCCGGGTTTTCTGCGTAAGTGCTTCTCGAAACCTAAGCTGGTTAGTGCTTCACTTGTGTCGCGAACCATTTGCGGATTGCCACAAAGGTAGAAAAAACTGCGGGTTTGATTGAAAGCGACAGACGTGGTTTGCTCAAGGTTGCCTCCAAGTAACAAGCTTGGGATTCGTCCGCGCAAAGTTCCGGTGACTGATTCTCTAGAAATAATTGGCACATATTGTAGTTTCCCTTGGAAGTGATTAACGAGTTGAGCGATACGGTCTCGATAAGTCAGGTCTTGTTCTGTTCTTACGGCATGAACCAGTACAAGGTTTTTGAATGACATTACTTTTTCGACATCTGAGCCGTTTTGCTGTTGTATCTGCATGCTTTCGAGCATTGAGATAAAAGGCCCAACGGCAGTCCCGGTTGAAAGCATCCATAGATCGTCGGCGATCTCTGGGATCTCATCTAAGGTCATAAAGCCGCTTGGGTCTTTGCCGACAAAGATGTCATCGCCTACCTTCAACTCATGAAGTTGAGGTGAAAGCTGACCGTTCTGATCCTTAATAATCAAAAACTCCAGATGTTGGTGACCTTGTTTGTGCTCTGGCGCATTCACCATTGAATAAGCCCGTCTTACGAACTCATCCTCTCTGTTAAGCAAGCCAAGTTTCGTGAATTGACCCGCCTGATAGGGAGAGACGGGAGCACTGACTTGCAGCGAGAACAGTTGATTTGTCCATTGTGTTTTATGTAAGACTTTGCCAGTTACCAAACCATGAGGAATATCTGTCATATCATCACCTTTACTTAGAGAAGTTATCTCATTAAGGATACTCAACTATTTACACTTTGGAGTTGCATGTACCATGCCATTAATGAGAATGCTTATCAATACTGGTTATTCGGTAAAAATTAACTTGAATGATGTCAAATAGACTTTGTACTGCTGTGTCTAAATGACCTCTTTATTGTTTTTTGATGTGGCACTTTCAGATTAAGGGGAGAGATTGATTTATGGGCACAGACCAAAATTAGTTCCGTGGTTTGACCCTTAATGTATTCACCAATAACTAAAGAGAATATTTTATAGATGAGTATAATGGCGGCTTTCGATCTCAATATAGCCGTGTTTTATGCTTGATAATCTTCGTATGGCCTTGAACGTGTTGTTCGTGACCATCAATACCGCAATGACTGCGTTTACCGTGAGCTTTTTTGGCCTCATCAAACTGATTCTTCCAATCTCTATTGTTCAAAAGTCATGTACTCGTTTAGCGAATTTCACATTTTGGTGTTGGGCTTCGCTCAATCTTTGGATGTTGAATGTGAATAACGATATCGAGTGGCAAGTTGAGGGCGGGGAAGACATCTCGACTAAGCAATGGTACTTGATGATGTCGAATCACCTGAGCTGGGCGGATATCGTGATCTTGTCTTCGATCTTGAAAGATAAGATGCCAATGACCAAGTTCTTCCTTAAGCATGAATTGCTGTACGTCCCTTTTGTTGGTTTGGCATGTTGGGGCTTGGATATGCCTTTCATGAGACGTCACTCACGTGAGTTTTTGATTCGTAACCCTGAGCGTCGCAATGATGACTTTGATGCAATTAATAAGGCATGTACTAAGTTCAAATGGGCACCGACAACCTTGGTAAATTTTGTGGAAGGAACTCGTGCAAACCACGAGAAACTGGCGACAGCGAAAACACCTTATCGACATCTACTTAAACCGAAAACAGGTGGTGTGGCGTTTGCTCTGTCTGCTATGGGCCCAATCTTGGATGGTATTGTGGATGTCACTCTGGCTTATCCAGAAAATCAGGCTTCTCCATTTGAAGACATGCTGAAGGGTAAAATGACCAAGGTGGTGGTGCGTATTAAACTGCACCCAATGGATGAGAACGTGAACGGTAATTATTTTGAAGATAAAGCGTTTAAACGTCGTTTCCACAGTTGGTTGAATAGTACGTGGAAAGAGAAAGACGACTATCTCGATACGGTTTATGCTCTTGATACGCCCTCTGAGGTTGAAATGATTGATGAACCTGATGTCGCTTATAAGAAACAAGAACAGTAAGATCATACCAAATCGATAGCATCAAAAAAGCCGATAGTTCATTGAACTGTCGGCTTTTTTATTGATTGGACTTTGTCTACTCAAACAGTGCAGTCAGTGCTCACTATGTTTTAAAGCGCTAAAACAAGGATGGTCAAAGAGTGAGGAAGTTAAATCGCTTGATAAGCCTCAATGATGTGCTTAACCTGACTGGTTTTGCCTTGCTTCTCTTGTCCTTGATGGATGCGCAAGTAGTGCTGCAATGTTTTGGCTTTGTATTGCTGTGATACCTTCACTTGTTCATCACAGTTTGGTGTCCAGATCTTGTCACCGACGTTTGATATCTCAGTTACCGTTCGGTTATTGCCGTTATCATCTAGATTTTTGTCGCTTTCACCTTGGTTATTGCTGACCAATAAAATCTCGTAGTAACGACGGTTCTCTTCAATTAACACTTCATCAATTAGGCCGAAATTGAGCGCCTTTAAATGATTTCTTAGCTCGAACTGCTGATGAACCGGGCAAAGCAAAAAATCGATCGCTTTGTCTGGATGCTTACAATGAATATCGTCGACGAGCTTTTGTGTTAGATCGCCTCCCACACCCGCAATAATGACTAGATGTCTGCCAGTGTGCTTTTCCAATGGAATCGCTGCGACATCCAAGCAGTAGACTTGCCATTGGCTAGTAACCTTTTGCTTTGCGGTTTCACCTTGGGGAAAGTAACGCGTTAGTTTGCCTTCCAGTTCATTCATCAGAGAAGGGACAATATCGACAAAATGAATCTGCGGTGCTTTGTGGTCAGATAATAGCTGAACACCCAAGAAGCCGTGATCACAACAACAATCCCCAATATGTTGGTAGTCATTGCTGACAAGGGAGTGGAGAGTTTGCAGTCGGTTACTTAGCTTCATAAGGCTCGTGTCGTTAAAAAAGGGTATTGTTGTATCGAACGCGCATTGTAATGACTTTCCATAAAAACAAAAGCACCTAGGGGATTAATCCTAGGTGCTTTTTCGTTATCGGTATCGTACCAATCGGTGTGATACGAGCGTGTTAGCTAATGTCTACGACGCTTTGGCTACGCCTCTAATGTGACCTTCTACTCGATTCTTTCCAAGTTGTAGTGCGATAAGCTTTGCTTGTTCCGCAAGGGCTAAAGCAGAGTCTGTTTCGCCGTCTATTTGCGAAAACCCGACGCTGATACTGAGTGACAATGTGATATCCGGAGTGACTATGGTTTTCTCGGCGATGCTGACTCGACATTGTTCCAATTGGTGCTTGGCATCCTTCGCATCATTCGCTTTGAATAAAACGGCGAACTCCTTATCCCCAACTCGAGCAAGGCAAAGCCCTTTTGGCTTAGGGAAGTAAGAACGCATCGCTTCTGCGGCAAGCTTAATCATCTTGTCGCCAATCGCTTCACCGTAAGCTCGATTTACGTGGTCAAAGTTATCGATATCGAGCAGAGCTACATAGGTATCGGGTTCGCATGCGTAGTTGTCGATCGCGATGTTAAAACTACTTTTGTTGTCTAACTGAGTCATGAGATCTTTACTGCTCAATTGATGGTGGAGCAGTAAGTTAGACAACGAGACTTCGGTGTAATCTTTGATCATACGTAAAATACTTTGGCTGATCGGCAAGGGCGCATTGACGTAAATCACCGCGATTAGCTGGTTACGAGAGTGCAAAGGGATACAGTAGTGGCGTTGGAGTATTTTGAGTTTACGTGCCAATGGATCCGCGTATTTGCTGCTTCGATAAGCCATGCTTTCGGGAGAAAATCGCTCAGCAAGGGCTTTGTCAGAATGTACCGTTGATTTGTTTCCATGATAATCGATGGTACTGAATGAATGGCTCTCTGCTTGATAAAGGCAGAATTGAATGCCTTTTTGATAGGTAAAGCTATTGAATATGGCTTTTAACTCTCGTTTAAAGCTGGCGAGATCATCAACTTTATTCAGTTGAGATAACGACATGTTCAAGCGGTGAGCTAGGTAGTGTGCGCCAATCCATAATAGAAGCAGTGACCCGAGTACCACGCCAGTTAGCGTAAATTGGTGTGAGCTGGTGAGTATGTCGTGACGATCAGTGCCCGAGACGAATACCCAGTTTAAGCTGTTGTCAGCATCAAATACCGTTATTTTGAAATTATCTTGATAGTAGTATTCGTGTTGGCCGACGGTCTCACCTTGAGAGAGTTGGTGGCTGATGCCTGCATGATAGCTGATGGATTTGGAGCCAATGCGTTTCGGATCAGGATGGAAAACCAGTCGTTCGGTTGCTCTATCAACCACAAATACATAGCCACGGTCTAATGTCTTTAAGTCTCTCAGGCCTTGTGTGGTATGCAAAAGGTCAAACTCAATCCATATTTCTTTGTTCAACTTTTCCGTCGTGTGTTTGATCGCGAAAACCCAACGACCATCGGGTTTTTGATAGATAGAAGAGATGTAAAAACCTTCTACAACACTATCAATTGGATTCCACTGGATGGCATTGATCTGCTCATTAGAAAGAGGCAGGCCACGAGTTGAAATATATTGTTGGGATTGAGGCTGGTATTGAACAATATCGGAGAAGTTAGGTGTTCTCTTAAGAATATTGTCACTGATGTCCCTGAATTTTTGTTCACCGACGGGGCCTGATGTAGATAAGCTTAAACTGGTTTCCAAAAAATAGAGTTTGCCGAATGTGGCTTCGATGTTGGAATTGATGATGGAACTTGCGATACGAATATTTGATAGTGATTGTTCTTTTGCTGTCGTTTCTACTTTTTCAAGTTGAGCTGCAGCAAGATAGAGCATCCCTCCAGTTAATAAAATAATGTATGGTTTAAAAAGCCGAATTAATGTTTTAGGTAAAGCCATGATATCCAAAGACGTTATAGATTCATTTTTATAGTACGGCCATACTAAACAGTTTTCGTAATCACATCAATGCAAAATGTTCCATATAAAAAATTGAGTTTGTGACGTTCAGCGAATAAAAAAGCCAGTCATAAACATAACTGGCTTCTATGGCTTCGCGTGTTCTATTAAGCTGATTTGGCTTTTAACCTAAACCTAATCAGTCTTGTTTGGCGAATAGTGCAAAATTGCCATTGAAACGGGAGATAACAGCATTTCACCTTCGGCATGACCCGGTTTCACGTTTCTCAAGTTGGTATCACAGATGGTTCCCCAGTCTTGTTGACGGTCACTCGGTAAAGAAAATCGAGCAGGAGCGTTGGTTTGGTTGATCAGATAAATCAACTCGTCGCCATCTTTGCCGATGCCTAAATGTAAGGCTACAGAGCTTAAACGGTTCCAATCATCATGTTCCATGATTGTGCCATCAACACGGCTCCAGAATATACGGTTAGAGTTACGTTTATCGCCACTGAACGCTTTGATAAACGGCACCATGTATTGCTGACGTGCGGAGATCATCTCAGATAACCAAGTCTTGAAATAAGCCTTACGCTCGGAATCTTCCCAGTTGAGCCAGCTAGTGACGCTGTCTTGGCAGTACGCGTTGTTGTTGCCCTTTTGAGAATGAGATAACACATCGGCCGTCAAAATATGTGGAATACCGAATGCAAATAACAGGCTAGCCATGAAGTTACGCTTTTGCTTTTCGCGTGTTGCGATAACCAAAAGGTTTTCTGTGTTGCCTTCAACACCATAGTTTTCAGAGCGATTATCACCGTGTCCATCGCGGTTGCTCTCACCATTTTCTTCATTGTGCTTATGTTTATAAGAAACAAGATCTTGCATGGTGAAACCATCATGATAAGTGATGTAGTTGACGGTTAATTTGTACGGCCAGTGTGCGGCACTGTAGATGTCACGAGAGCCCATTAAGCGAGTCGCAAACTCTTTCAAGTAGCCTTGGTCGCCACGCCAGAAGCTACGAGTGATATCTCGCAGCTTATCGTTACACTCATTCCACCCCAACGGAAAATTGCCAACTTGGTAGCCATTTGGCCCGATGTCCCATGGTTCTGCTATTAACTTGGTTTCTTTCAATACCGGATCTTGGGCAACGGCTTTGAAGAAAGCAGCCTCAGGATTGTAGTTATCGCCTTCGCGGCCCAGTGTTGCTGCCAAATCAAAACGGAAGCCGTCGACTTGGAACTCACTAACCCAATAGCGCAGTGTATCCATTACTAAATTAAGTGCTGGTTGGTGGGTGAGGTCGACCGTATTACCACAACCGGTGAAGTTCGCGTAATGACAGCCATGCTTAATGTAGTAGCGACTATCGAGTGCTTTTAGGTTGAAGGTTGTGCCGCCTTCACCGCCTTCTGCTGTGTGGTTGTAGACGACATCGAGAATGACTTCGATACCGTTGCGGTGCAGTTCTCGAATCGCGGTTTTGAGTTCACTAACGGCGTCTTTCTCTGCGTAGCGTGGGTCTGGCACCATAAACAAATATGGATTGTAACCCCAGTAATTCACTTTCCCCATATCTAATAGGTGGGGTTCATGCATACATGCAGCAATAGGTAAAAGTTGTAGAGAATTGATGTTTTGCTGTTTATAGAATGCAAGCATTTCGGGGCTAACTAACCCCAAATAACGGCCTTTTGTATTGGTCGCGACTTCTGGGTGAAGTTGAGATAGGCCTTTAACATGGGTTTCGAAAAGAACGGTCTCTTCGCGGCTAATACGCGGCTTTTCGACATCTTGCCAATCGAACGTATCATCAACTACGAGACACTTCGCCATCGAAAAGCTTTTTTCATTGGTATATGGCGTTGCGTAATCGAGCGGTTCGTTTATTGCTTTAGCGTAAGGGTCGGAAAGTAAGATCGGGCCATTATCAGTTTCAGCAATGAAACCGTATTTTTGTCCCGCTTTAATACCATCAACAAATACATATCTGATATCAGCGTATTCATTTTCCAATTTATAAGTGGTGAACTCATCGTTCTCGTCAAAAAGAGCGAGAGAAAGGGATTTACAGTCAGGGGAATAAATTGAGAAGTTACAGCCAGTGTTACCTAGCGTTGCGCCTAGTGGATAAGGGCGAGCGAGCGTTCTAGTCATTGCTTGATTTCTTGTTCGTTTATCAACATCAGTGAACTATTAGTAAAAGGCTTTGTCCCATTAAGGTCAAGCAACTTCATAGAATAAATTTTGTTGAAAAATAATTCATCGATGAAGTTCAAATTATATATTTGAAGTAGATCTCACTTATGCTGAATAATTAGATCTGTGTGCTGTCTACTCCTCCTAGATTAAGTGATCCAACCCCTTAAAATACCATTCTGTATAAACTCTACTCCCTTCTCATCCCCCTTAATTTAGTTCGGGGTGGAGGAAGTCAAACTTGTCATCCCCTCTTAATATTAGCTCCGTTGAAACGAATCAGGGGAAACCCTAAACCTCTCTATCTTACGTCCGCCATTACTGCCTTTGGTTGTCGCAAGAGAGCAAAAATATAAAACCTAAAATAAATCGTCCTTAATGGAGTTAAGAATGAAAAAAGTAAGTTTGATTGCTGCTGCAGTGGCTTCTGCACTTGTCGCTGGTTCAGCGTTCGCAGAAAATGACGTTGCACTTGATGTAACAAGTGGTGACTCTTCAATGGAAGTAGAGGTGAAAAACCCTACTGACGTTATCACTGACGGCTGGGAAGTTCACGGTTACATGTCTTCTAACGTTCGTGTTGTAGATGGTAAAACAGTAGACACTGAATTTGGTAAACAAGATTACAAAACTGCGGGTACTCACGGTAAAAGCACGAACCAAGTAGAATTTTCACTAAAAAAGCACAGTGAATACGAAAATGGTGTGTGGGCAGATTATGTAGTTCGAACTGAATATGGTAACGGTAACTCATACGCTTATTCTTCTGAAGGTTCACGGAAACAGAATAGTGATGCTCAATTTGAAGTAAAAGAAGCTTACGTTGAGCTTGGCGGTATTCTAGGTGAAGACACCTCTATTTGGGGTGGTCAACGTTACCTTAACCGTGCATCTGGTCTTCTTTCTGGTGAGTTTTGGAAACAATCATCGGGTATCGGCGCGGGTATTCAAACTAAGCTTGCAGGACATACAGCTGGTATCGCTTACGTAATGGCTGATCCTGATGCAGGTTCTGCAGATTCTTATGCGATTGACTGTAAGCAAAAAGATGGCACTACATCGACAGATCCTAATAAATGTAAAGTTAATAAAAACGGTGCAAAAGAAAGAGAAACTCTCTCTTCTATCGATTTGTACTACTACGGCGTGGATGCGGGTATCGGCTCTCTAGATTTTGATCTAAAACTTGGTAAGCAGGTGAAAGAAGGCGAGAATGATGATGGTTTTGGTGCTTCTGTAACATTGAATACTAGCTACTACGGCCTAGACGGTTGGACTCAAAACGCAATTGGTTACGGTTCTGGCGTAATGGCAAAAACGGGTGTTAACTTCGGTGGTTGGTCTGGTGGCGGTGATAAAGAAGAATCATTATTCTTGACGTCTTACGGTGTCCTCAATATTTCAGAGAGAATGCAACTTGGTACAGAAGTGACTTACTTGACGGCTCTTGACCAATTGTTTGGCGCTGACGGTTTGACTCGTTACATAGTTGCAGCTCGTCCTTCTTACAAGCTGAACGACAACGTTCGTTTAGAAGCAACGGCTTCTTACGGTCACGAAGAGGGTGATGAAGGTTACTTTGGTGGTCGTACTGGCGATGCTGTAGAGAGCGATATTCTTAACCTAGAAATTGCAACTGCATTTACAGCGAACTCTGACTACTTCGGTCGTCCACAAGTTAAGCCTTACATTAGCTACATTAAAGCTGATGATGAAGCAAGTGCTAAACAAATTGGTATCGATAACGGTAAAGACGAATTTGTATTCGGTGTACACACTGAAATTTGGTTCTAAACCGTTTAAAGTATAAGGCAGCCATTGGCTGCCTTTTTCCGTTTCCCCCAACAACAACCAATAGTGAGAGAGATTACAATGACAAATAAAAGCTCTATGTTAGCCGTGGTACTAGGTGCCTTGCTAAGCGGTTGTGCTTCCGATGCTCAGGTTCAAACTAAACTCGATGCACCTACCAATGCAGAAGTATGCTGCAGCGATTTTTCGCAGTTCCCATACGCGCAATTGAATGATAATGAAGATTTAAAATTTGATATCGACTTGGGATCACCTGTTGGTACATTTACAACAGGCAATAGCCACTTTGCAGCGTTCAAGTTCAGCGAGCGCTCAGGTGAGATGGTCGTTAAGCTATCGAGCTTGATGATCGATGATTCAGTTTTTGCTCCAGAAGCCATGCTTCTAGATGAAAACTTTAAGCCAGTGCAAACATTGAAGTTTGAAGACTTTAAGGTTCAGGCATCAGACGCTTTTACTCGCACGAGTTACATTGAGCGCTTGCGTATTGATGCGAGTAAGACACCTTATATTGTTATCTACACGCCTGCTGATGAGCTTGGCAATAAGGTGAAAGTTGATCACCCAGCAAAGGTGAGAGCGAAAGAATTTGGTGAGGTGATGCCTATGGTCACCGATCCGGTATACACCAATCAATTAGGTGGTCGTTTAGAGTTAGAAATTAAAACTTTAAAACTTCGCCCTTACCGTGCTAAACCTGCCGTAGCGCCAGTCGTTGCTGCCCCTGCCGCTATGGCAGCGACTGCAACAGCTGTTGTACCGAAGAAAGCAGACACGCAGATACGTGTGCAGCAAGAGACAAAAGACTTCTATTTGTCTGCTATACAAAATGCGGTGAAGTCAGGTGATATACCGAAAGCTTTAGGTTTGTTAGATGAAGCGAAGGCACTTAATGTTGAAGGTGCACAAGAAGCTTTTGTGCGAGCCGTCAACGCAAAATAGCTTGTTCGCTTGTTCGCTTGTTCGCTTGTTAGTTAGTTAGTTAGTTAGTTAGTTAGTTAGTTTAATAGATTAGTAGGCTTAATGGCTTAGCAGTCCAGCATCTTAGTCGCTTAGATAGAGATAGAGATAGAGATAGAGATAGAGATAGAGATCGAGATAGAAATAAAGATAGAACGCTCCTTTAAAGGCAACACCTATCATTTAAGGTGTTTAGATCGCACAGTGTAGCGAGTCTTACTAAAA